>NZ_LN650648.1:1215869-1519836 GCF_900002575.1 Romboutsia hominis
TAAAGGTTTGGGATGAATCTTCAAAAAATTATGATGAAACAATTTGTAATAATAGAGTTAAGGATGTTATAGAAAATTTAAAATTAAAGGGATATATTAATGAAAATAGTGAGGTATTAGATATTGGCTGTGGTACAGGCTCATATTCTATAGAATTAAGTAAAATATGCAAAAAAGTATATGCACTTGATTATTCAGATTGTATGCTTAATATTTTAAAAGAAAAGATAAAAAGCAATAATATAGATAATATAGAAATTATTAAAGCTAATTGGAATGATATAAACTTAAACAAAGAGAATATGTATAAAAAATTTGACTTAGTAATAAGTAGCTTAAACCCAGGATGTTATAACCCAAATAGTTTATTAAAAATAAATGAAGCTTCAAACAAAAGTTGTTGTTATATAGCAACAGATGGAAAGTCAAAAGATGATGTTTTAGAAAAGGCAGATGAATTCATATTAGGAAAAAGGCTAGAATTTTGTGGAGTAAGTGATATTATATATCCATTTAATATATTATATTTTAGTGGTTATAGACCTAGTATTTTTTATACAGGTACTACTTGGAAATATAAAACAAGTTATGAAGGTTCAGTAAATAAATTAAAAAATAGATATAAAGATTACTTAGATAAGCATGAAATCATAGATAAAATAGAAAAATTTGTTAATAGAGAAATTAAAGATGGTACATTTTATCATGAAAGCAAAGTAACTTTAGGGGTTATTACTTGGGAAGTTATGTAAAAATATAAAAGAAAAATTAAATATCTAAATAATAATTACAAAATTTAGTATAATAGCAAATTTTAATTAGAAATTATAATTTTAGAAAAAAAATATAAAAAAACTAATAATATGTTTATGATGATATTTTATGGGTATCTATAAACTATCAACAAGAAAGTTGAACTTACATAAAATATTAGTCAGGAGATGTTAAAAATGACATTTAAATCAGAAGTAAAACATATTGAAGAAGAATTAAAAAAAGATGCTGAATGTTTAAAGTATGAACATGAAAGCAGAAAAGAGTTTAAAGAAGAAAAGCACGAAGCACATAAATTTGCAAAAGAATTAAAGCATCAAATGAAAGAAGAAGATAAAGAAGCAAAAAAAGAAGCAAAAGAAATAATAAGAGAAGTTAAAAAAGAAGAAAAAGAACTAGTAAAAGAAGTAAATAAAGAATTAAAAGATGAGCTATTATAATTAAATGGATAATATATAATGAGCAACTTCATATTAATTGAAGTTGCTCATTTTTTAGTATTAAGAATTATTTATGATAGAAAAATTTTGGACTTTTATTTATATAGTAAATTTATGTTATTTTACTTTTATTAAGTAGATGCATTTTATTAAATATAGATAATTAATAAAAAAATTATAATTTCGTAAAAAAGATAATAAATATAAAGCTTTAAAGGAAATTTATAGAAATATAAAGAATATATATAAAAAGTTTTAGTTATTAATATTAGATAATATGTAAATAATTAAATCATATAAATTTAAGAGGTGATAATATGAGCCATATAAGTGCTAAAAATGCTTATAAAAGCTTAGAGGAAAGATTAAATAAATTTCCGCAAGGGGTACCACCATCTAAAACACTTTATGACATATTAAAGGTACTATTTACAGAAAGGGAAGCAACTTTAGTAGCACAACTTCCAATAAGACCATTTAGAGTAAAAACAGCAGCTAAAATATGGAGTGTAAGTGATAGTGAAGCTTTAAAAATATTAGACTCACTTGCTGCAAAGGCAATACTTTTAGATCTAGAAGATGATAAAGGTAAAAAATATATTCTGCCACCTCCTATGGCAGGTTTTTTTGAGTTTGCACTAATGAGAACAAGAAATGATATAGACCAAAAACTTTTAGGTGAACTTTACTATCAATATATGAATGTAGAAGAAGATTTTATAAAAGATTTATTTTATTCGGCAGAAACTAAATTAGGAAGAGTTTATGTACAGGAAGAAGTTTTAACTAATGATGATGAAATAACTATACTTGATTATGAAAGAGCAACACATATAATAGAAACTGCAAGCCATATAGGGGTTAGTATGTGTTATTGTAGACATAAAATGGAACATGTAGGAAAGGCTTGTGATGCACCTATGGATATATGTATGACCTTTAATAATACTGCAAATTCTTTAATTAAAAATAACTTTGCAAGAAGAATAGATGTATCAGAGTGTAAGGAATTACTTCACCAAGCTTATGAAAGTAATTTAGTACAATGTGGAGAAAATGTACAAAAAGGAGTAAATTTTATATGCAATTGTTGTGGATGTTGCTGTGAAGCATTAGTTGCTGCAAGAGAGTATGGAAGTTTACAACCAGTAGCTACTAGTAGCTTTATACCGTATATAGATTATGATGAGTGTATAAACTGTAAAAAATGTCTAAATACTTGTCCTATATATTCAATAGTAGAAGTAAAAGATAAAGACAAAACTACTATAAAAATAGATGAGGATATATGTCTAGGATGTGGAGTGTGTGCAAGAAGCTGTCCTAAAAAATGTATACATCTAAAAAAGCGAAAAGAAAAAATAATAACTCCAGCATCATCAGCTCATAGAGTGGTACTTATGGCTATTGAAAAAGGACAATTACAAAATTTAATATTTGATAAAGGAGCGCTTCATAGTCACAGAGCTATGGCTTCAATACTTTCTAGTATACTTAAGCTATCTCCTATACATAAAGCTATGGCAAGTGATCAGATGAAATCTATATATTTAGATAGATTACTTAGAGTAAAAAAATAAAAATTATACTTAGTAATCTTAAGATTATTACTTAAAATAAAAGAAAAAATAGATATAATTATTATATAAATAAAAGGGTAAGGGGATAAGGTAAATGCAAAAATCAAAAGTATATTTTACTAATTTAAGAACAGACCAAAATACAAGTTTACTTATGAAATTAGAAAATCTTATAAAAAAAGCAGGGATAGAAAACATTGACTTTAATGGAAAATTTAGTGCTATTAAAATACATTTTGGAGAACCTGGAAATCTTGCATATTTAAGACCAAACTATTCTAAGGTAGTTGTAGATTTAATAAAGAAAAATGGAGGAAAGCCATTTTTAACAGATTGCAATACTTTATATGTAGGAAGAAGAAAAAATGCACTAGAACATTTAGATGCAGCATATGAAAATGGATACAATCCATTTACAACAGGATGTCATATAATAATAGGTGATGGGCTTAAAGGAACAGATGAAGTCAATGTTAAAATAGATAAAGAGTACATAAAAGAGGCAAAAATAGGTCAGGCAATAATGGATGCTGATATAATAATATCTATGAATCACTTTAAAGGTCATGAATCAACAGGATTTGGTGGTGCGCTTAAAAATATAGGTATGGGGTGTGGTTCTAGAGCAGGTAAAATGGAAATGCACTGTAGTGGTAAGCCTAAAATTAAAGAAATAAAATGTGTATCTTGTGGTGCCTGTAAAAAAGTATGTGCACATGATGCTATTAGTTTTAACGAAAGCAAAAAAGCAGCTATAAATCATGATAAATGTGTAGGATGTGGTAGATGTATAGGAAATTGTAATTTTGATGCAGTAGGTACTACAACATTTGAAGCTAATGATATATTAAATAAAAAGATAGCAGAGTATACTTATGCAGTACTTAAAGATAGACAACATTTTCATATAAGTTTTGTAATAGATGTAAGTCCTAATTGTGATTGTCATTTTGAAAATGATTTAGCTATAATACCTGATGTAGGTATATTTGCATCATTTGATCCAGTAGCACTTGATATGGCTTGTGTAGATATGGCAAATAAACAAAGTGTAATAAGTGGAAGTTATTTAGATGAGAAAAAACATAATACACACGATCATTTTATAAATACACACCCTGAAACTAATTGGGAAGTATGTGTTGACCATAGTGTAAGTCTTGGTATAGGAAATAAAGAATATGAATTAATAGAAGTATAAAACAATAAACTAGCTTAAAGTCTATACTAGATTTGAGCTAGTTTTTTATTTTATTAATTCTTATATATACAAAATAAATGATAAAATTAAATATTTTAAGATAATTATATAAAAAACTATTTACTCTAACATAATGTTATAGAATAGAATTTCATTAGGAGGTGTAAAAATGTATAAAATAAGTGAAGTATCAAAATTAACAGGCATAAGTGTAAGAATGTTACACCACTATGATAGTATAGGTATATTAAGTCCAAGTAGAGAAAATGAATCTAACTATAGATATTACAGTGAAGATGATATATTAAGACTTTATCAAATACTAGTATTTAAGGAATTAGACTTTAAATTAAGCGAAATAAAAAATATATTAGATGATAAAAATTTTGATATAGAAAATGCCTTAAGGGTACAAAGAAAACTTATAATGAAAAAGAAAGAAAGGCTAGAAAATATAATAGATTCTATTGATGAAACAATAAAAAATTTAGGAGAGAATAATATGAGTAAAAAGAATTTTAACGCTTTTAGTTATGATGATATTAAAAAGCATGAAGAAAAGTACAAAGAAGAGACAGAAAGAAGATATAAAGATAGTGATGCTTATAAAGAAAGTAGGGAAAAGACATCAAAGTATTCAAAAGAAGACTGGGAAAAAATAAGTGAAGAAGCTAATAATATATATATTGAGCTAGCAAATTTAATGGATAAAAATCCAGATGATGAAGAAGTTCAAGTATTAGTACAAAAATGGAGAGATCATATAAGCAATAATTACTATAACTGTACGGTAGAAATATTTAGAGGATTAGCTCTTATGTATGTAGCAGATGAAAGATTTACTAAAAATATAGATAAGTATAAAGAAGGGCTTGCTAAATTTTTAAGTGATGCTATGAATGTTTATTGTGATAATAAAAAGTAGTGATAATTTTAAAATACTAAAAATATTAATAAATAAAATGTTTGTTGACAAATAATGCATAAATATATACTATTTATATTGAAAAAAGAATTATTAAATTTAGAAATTAAGCCATGAAGGTTTACACGAATAATATAAGTGTATCTTCATGGTTTTTGTTTTTGGGGGAGAAAACTTATGAAAACTTGGGAAGAAGTAATCAAATTTCATGGACATGAATGTCCAGGGCTAGCTATAGGGTATTTAGCTTCTAAAGGAGCTAAAGAATACTTAGAATTAGAATTTTCTGAGGATGAAGAGATTGTTTGTATAGCTGAAAATGATGCATGTGGATTAGATGCAATACAATTAATGCTTGGATGTACTATAGGTAAGGGGAATTTACTTATAAGACTTAGAGGAAAAAGTGTTTATCATTTTTATAATAGAAAAAATAATAAATCTGTTAGAATGTCATTAAAAAACAAAAGTAAGAACTTATCAAGAGAGGAATATAAAAATTTTTTGATAAAGGCTGATCCAAAAGATTTATTTGAATTTAAACCAACTAATATAAAACTTCCAGAAAAGGCTAGATTATTTTTATCCGATACTTGTGAAATATGTAAAGAGAAATCATCGGAACAATTTATAAGACTTCAAGAGGGAAAGAAGGTTTGCTTAGATTGTTACAGTGATTATAAAAGATTTTTTTAGATATTACTAAGATGGAAATAATTTATCAAATGGAGGAGATATTCTATGAATCAAGTACAGTTTTTTGATAGTATAGCAAAAGATTGGGACAACATAATAGAAGTAAATGAATTAAAAATAAATACTCTTTTATCTAAGATAAATATTAAAGATAATCAAAGTATATTAGATGTAGGAACAGGAACTGGCGTATTAATACCTTTTTTAAAAAAATTAAATAAAACTGGATTTATAAAAGGTGTTGATATATCTATTCAAATGCTAGGTATAGCAAAAGAAAAGTTTAAGGATACTAAAAATTTATCTTTTGAGGTATTAAATGTTGAAAACGATAAGGTATATGAAAAGTTTGATAAAATAATTTTATATTCAATGTTTCCACATTTACAAAATAAAACGTTAACTATTAAGTCATTAGTAGAAAATAATTTAAAAGAAAATGGGCAACTTATGATAGCTCATTCTAATAGTAGAGAGTTTTTAAATAATATGCATAAAGAAAAAGATGAAACTGTTAAAAATGATAGGCTTATATGTGTTAAAAAACAAAAGTCATTATTTGAAGATGTAGGGTTAAATGTAAGTGAAGCTTTTGAAAATGATGAAATTTATTATTTAATAATAGATAAAAATTAATAATTTAACTTTTAGGGGGATATTTTTATGAAAACAAAAAAAATAATTTTATCGGGAATATTTATTGCATTTGGAATTATATTACCTATGTTTTTCCATACATTTAATATGGCAGGATCAATATTTTTACCAATGCATATACCAGTTTTAATAGGTGGATTTTTATTAGGACCACTTTATGGAGGATTAGTAGGATTATTGACACCTATATTAAGTGGGTTTATGACAGGTATGCCACCATTAGTTCCAGTTATGCCTATAATGGCTTTTGAATTATGTGCATACGGAGTTATAAGTGGATTTTTATTTGAAAAAACTAATAAAATATATATAAGTCTTATAGGTGCTATGATAGGTGGTAGATTATTTGCTGTTTTGGGGGCATTCATTGTTTCTTTAACTATAGCACCAAAAGTTAGTCCATTTATGTTTGTATTTGGAGATTTAGCTAAAGCTATTCCTGGAATGCTTATACAACTAATATTTATTCCAATTTTAATTAAGTTTACAACTAAAAATCCAGAGATAAAGAGAAGCTTAGCTTCTTAAAAATTATATAAGATAAAAAAATAGATTTTCAAAATATTAAAAATAAAAGAGTAGGTAAAAATTTACCTACTCTTTTATTTTATAAAATATAAAAATTTATATATATCTATTAATTTTGAATACTCTCACTACCAATATTTTTAATTTTACTTTCAGGCATTTCACTAGAAAAATTCCAAGGATCTCTTACGATTAATTTGTTTGCAAATGGTATGAAAGTTGAAAGTAGTGTTGAAACCAATAACAATTGACAGAACCAAACTAAAGGCATAACTTGCATAGGAGATACTTTTCCATTTGTGAAACTAGTTAAAATCAACATTTGAGCACCATAAGGTAAAAATCCTTGTAAAATAGAAGAAACAGTACTTAAAATAGCAGCGCTTCGTCTAGGGTCAACTTTGTATCTATAACAAAGCTTTTTAGCTACAGGTCCATTTATTATAATGGCAACTGTATTATTTGCAACAGCTATATCTGTTAAGGCAACCAAAACACCTATACCAATTTCTGCTGATTTTTTATCTTTAATAAACTTTTGAACAGCTACAAGAAGTGCCTCTATACCACCAGCATGAGTTACCATTTCGGCAAGACCACCTGTTAAAAGAGATAACAAGAAGATATCTGTCATATTTGTAAAACCTGTATAAATACTTTTTACAAAAGTTAATATTGTTAAATCCCCATAATACATTCCTATTGCTCCAGCTAAAAATATTCCCCCAGTTAAAACTAAAAATACATTCATTCCAGCAACTGCTAATACCAATACAAATAAATAAGGTAAAACTTTAACTAAGTTAAAATCATAAGCTTGAATTGTAGTAGGAACTTCTGGCTTACCAAATACAAATAGTAAAACAATTGTAATAATGGCAGGAACCAAACTTAAATAAAAGTTTATTCTAAACTTATCTTTCATATCACATCCTTGAGTTCTTGTAGAAGCTATTGTAGTATCTGAAATTATAGAAAGGTTATCTCCAAGCATGGCTCCACCTAAAACACAAGCCATTACAAGGGGAAGAGAAGCACCAGTTTTTTCAGCTACTGCAACTGCAATTGGACCAATTGCTGCAATACATCCTACTGAAGTACCTGTAGCAGTAGATATGAAACCAGAAATTAAAAATATACCAATTACGATAAATTGTGAAGGTATGTATGTTAAACCTAAGTTTACTGTTGAATCAACGCCTCCCATTTGTTGGCAGACACTAGCAAAGGCTCCAGCTAATAAATATATTACACACATTATTATAATGTTTGAGTTACCACAACCTTTAACGAAAATATCAAATTTTTCATCAATGGAACCTTTAATTAAGAAAAAAGCTGCTAAGACACCACAACTGACAGCTACTGGGGCTGGGAATTGATAAAAGGCCATTTCTACGCCTTGAGCTTGAAGAATTATACCACTTCCTAAATAAACTGCTATAAAAACTAAAAATGGAATTAAAGCTTTAAAACTCGGTTTGACTTTTTCTTCTTTTCTCATAAGAATTCTCCTTTTGAATTAAAATTGTGACAATTAAGACTTTAAAAAAATTGAACCTAGCTTAATTAAACTAGGTTCAATTTTAAAGCTTAAAGTAAATCTAAGGCTTGTTTTAAATCATCTATTATATCTTCAGGGTCTTCAAGACCTACAGAAATTCTTATTAATCCATCTGAGATTCCAGCTTCAGCTCTTTCCTCAGCTGTATAAGGAGAGTGAGTCATTGAAGCAGGATGTTGTATTAATGTCTCGCAATCACCTAAGCTAACTGCAAGAGTACATAATTCTAAAGAGTTAAGTAATTTTTTACCTGCCTCTAAGCCACCTTTAACTTCAAATGCTATCATACCACCTGGTAAATGCATTTGTTTTTTAGCTAATTCACGTTGAGGGAAGCTTTCAAGTCCAGGATAGTTAACTTTTACTACATTTTTATGTCCTTCTAGGAATTTAGCAACTTCTAGTGCATTTTTACTATGTTTATCCATTCTGATTTGTAAAGTTTTCATACCTCTTAATATTAAGTAAGCATCAAATGCGCTAAGTACAGCACCTGTCATATCTTTAACACCAAATAATCTTACTTGGTTTATAAAGTCTTGTTTACCAACAACAAAACCTGCTATAACGTCTCCATGTCCGTTTAAGTACTTAGTTGCAGAGTGAAGTACAACATCAGCTCCCCATTCTAGAGGTCTTTGTATGTAAGGTGTACAGAAAGTATTATCTACCATAACTATACAATCTTTCTTTTCATGAGCTATTTTAGCAACAGCTTCTATATCTATTAATTTTAAGTCTGGATTTGCTGGAGTTTCTAAATAAACAACTCTAGTATTTTCTTTCATAGCAGCTTTAACTTCTTCTAAATTAGTAGCATCTACAAAAGTTACTTCAACTCCATATCTTGTTAAGCCATGATTTAATAATGCAAATGTACATCCATATAATGTCTTAGACGCAACTACATGGTCTCCTGCTTTTAAGGCTGTCCATAATGCTGAAGATATAGCTCCTATTCCTGATGCAGTAGACATACAAGCCTCTGCGCCTTCTAGTAAAGCTACTTTTTCTTCTAATTGAGCATTAGTTGGATTTCCTAATCTTGAGTATATGTATCCACCTTCTTGAAGTGCAAATCTTCTTCCACCTTGTTCAGCACTATCAAATACAAATGTTGATGTTTGGCATATTGGTGTAGTTAATGCTCCAGATACAGGATCTTTATGATGTCCTCCATGTATCGCTTTTGTAGCAAATCTTTTGTTTTTTAAGTTTTCCATAGTAATTCTCCTCCTAGATTTTGATTAATATAGTAGTGTCTTACTTCATGAAAACGATTGCTGCTGTTTTCTTTTTTAATATAACACTATTGTAATTTATTGGCAAATTAAAAAATAGGTATGAAACTTAAAATAATAAAAATTTTTTAAACTTAATTTAGATAAATCTTGACTATAGATTATTTAGGCTTAAAAAAAAATTTATATATATAAATTTTACTTTATTTATTTAAAAATTAATATAAATTTTACTTTAGTTATTTAAAAATTATTCAAAAATTTAAAAATTATTTAAAAATTTAAAAATATATATTAAAAATATAACTATGATAAGCACATAAATAGTAAGCTGGAGAGATATTAAATGAAAAAAATTATAATAATATCATTTAGAAGATTAGAAAATATTGATAATTTAATTTATAATAATAATTGGACACAGTGCATAATATTGAGAAATAGGTTTAATTATGAAACATTTAAAACATCCACTCAAATAATAAAAGATGAATTAAATAAGATACATAAATTTATAGATATTCTGGACATGTTTATATTTATGACACTATCAAGTAGACACTCATAAAAAAAGCTTATGCGGCATGTGTTTCATATTCAATTGAACTCATGCCGCTATTTATTTGTTACTACTAAAAGTAGTTAGTCTTAAAAATATATGAGGGATATTAAAACATGTTTTCTATATTTTTAAGACTAAAGCAATAATAATTAATAAAAAACAAACTTATGTTCTATGAAAAGGCAAAAAAATAATTAATTACAGTATTGTTGTTATCTTATTACCAAAACTTATTTAATCTTTTTCTAAAATTATTAAGTTTAAGTTCAACAAACCTTTCAGGAACTTTTTCACAACTTGCTATAAATCCATTGTTTCTACCCATATATTTATAATATATATCATCACTTAGTAAAAGCTCAGAAGCTAAAGTATCAGCTTCTATTTCTAGAGTACCAAGTCTAAAATATGTATAAGTAGCTAAAAATAAAGTATTAGTAGTAGGATGAAGTATAGCATGTCCTAACTCATGAGCATAAACCTCACGACGAACTTCATCATTTAAATCAGGATGAATAAGAATGACTTTATCCCCATTAATCATGCCATAACATCCTTTTAATTTATTTATATCTGTATCATTAGGTAAAAAACCTAATTTAATCCCCATTGCATCTATAAGTTCTTTTGGATCAGAAGTATCATAACAGTATGTAATTCTTCTAATTGCCTCTCTTATATGATTTATATTCACTAAAAGTCCTCCCCCTTTATAATCAATATATAAGTTTACTTATCTTAAGCTATATGCTGGTTATATAATTAATAATGACTTTATTTAAGTAGGTATGTAGATATATACATACCCACTTAAAATTAATCATTATCTTTTTCTAGGGCCATTAACATACCAACCTTCATAGCTTTTAGTATGTGATCTATATCTTCTTTAGTAGCAGGTTTACCATAAAGCATTAAACCGTCTTGCTTTAACATTTCTTTAGTATTTTCATATATACTTTCAACGTTTTTGTTCATATCGTCTTTTAAAGTCTTATAATTTCTAATATCTGTTATACCAAGTAAATAGTCAGTAGATACTTCTAAAATTTCTGCTAACTTTGAAAGTGTAGCAGCTTTAGGTTCTCTAAGTCCATTTTCATATCTTGATAGAGTTGCTTCATTTATTTCAGCTTTTTCGCACAATTCCTTTTGATTCATACCTAAATAACGTCTTGCCTTTGTTATTCTTTCTCCGATGCTTTCCATTAATATCACCTCTAAAAATATTATAGTATATATTTACCAGTAAGGAAAGAAAAATTAACAAATGGTAAGATACAAATATATATTACCATAAAGTAATATATATTTACTAAATGGTAAAATAAAGCGTAAATTTATACAAATGGTAAAGTTTTTTCTTGACTATGGATATTACTTCCAGTTAATATTAAATTACAGAAAGGCAGTAAAGTTATGGAGGGGATAAAATTGAAATTAAGATTACTTAAATCAAAGAGGGTACTTAAGGGGTTATACCAATATGAGCTAGCAGAGAAGATGGGAATTTCTCATAAGACATACAACTTTAAGGAAAATGGCAAAATAGTGTTTACTGTTGAAGAGATATTAAAAGTAATTGAATGTTTGGATTTAACACTTGATGAAGCTAATGATATTTTTTTCTTTAATAAATTACCAAAAAGCTAAAAAATTTTTAAAATATGCTTATATAGAAAATAAGGGGGATACAGATGAATGATTTAAAGATTTTTTCAAATGAAGAATTTGGAGAAATAAATGTAGTAGTAATAAATAAAAAAGAATATTTTGAGGCTATACCAATAGCAAGGGCATTAGGATACTCAAATCAAAGAGATGCAATAATTAGATTATGCAAAAAAGAGGGTGTCGAGTTTTTAGACGTAGGGGTAAAATATGCACCACTTAGTATTGATAATGATATGTTTTTAGTAGATAATTCACTAGATACTATAGAAATTGAAGGAGAAAGTTTAAATTAAGGGGGGGATTTTATATGGCAATATTTAGACATGTAAGAACTGAATTTTGGAAAGATGAAAAAGTATTAGAAGAGATGACACCAGAGGACAAGCTATTTTTCTTATATATTTTAACTAATACAAACACAACACAAATAGGAATATATAAAATACCTAAAAAGCAAATAGCTTTTGAATTGGGGTACTCAGTAGAAAGTATAAATACACTTATAGATAGATTTGAAAATTACTACAAAATTATAAGATATAATCAACAAACACGTGAATTAGCCATAAGACGATGGGGAAAGTACAATTTAGTAAAAGGTGGAAAGCCAATAATAGACTGTGTAAAAAAAGAAGTCAAGGAAGTTAAGGATAAGAGCCTATTAGCTTATATAGCACAACATATAGATAAAGAAGAGATAAAAAGAGAGTTTGAAAATTATATAGACGATACGTGTAACGATTCGTTGGATAGTATATCTACCATAGGTGCGCAAAAAGAAAAAGAAAAAGAAAAAGAAAATAAAAAAGAAAAAGAAGAAGAAAAAGAAAATGAACACTTATCGTATTCTTCATCTTTAAGTAAGTTTAAAAAATTATATGAAGAAAATATAGGACTTATAAACGGTATAGTAGCACAGTGGTTAATAGATATTACAGAAACTATAGATTATGAATTATTTAAAAGAGCTATAGAGATTGCTACAGATAGAGGTAAATGTAACAAAGGATATGTAAATGGAATAATAAATCAATGGAATGATAACAACATAAAAAGTTATAGTGATTTATTAGCATATGAAAAAAGCTTAAAGAACAGGGGAGATAAATATGGAAAGGGTAGTAACAACTATAGAAACAATGAATATGCCATATGGTATGAAGGAGAGGATGAAGACATTTATAGAAAGCCAACACCAGAAGAAATTGCAGAAGTTGAACGAGAGTTTGGAAGGTTTAGAAGCTAAAGTTAGTGAGTATAGATGTAATAAGTGTAGAGATATGACATTTATTATAGATGAAGGTGTTGCAATTCCTTGTGCATGTAGGCAAGTAAGGATAGCTGAAGATATTTTAATAAAAAGTGGTATAAGTGAAGAGTTTAGAAACAAGAAATTTAGCAACTTTGTTTATGATATAGAAAAGCAAATTATATATGCTTATAAAAAAGCTTGTAATTATTCAAGAAACTTTAAAGATATTGAAAAGGATAGATATAACTCTATAATGTTTATGGGACAAGTTGGGTGTGGTAAAACCCATCTTTCCCTGGCTATAGCTAATGAGCTTATGGATGATGGGGTAGGTGTTGTGTATATGAGTTATAGAGAAGTTGTGACTAAACTTAAGCAAAATATTATGGATGAGGCTTATTATAATAGGGTGATGAACAGATATAAAAATGCTAGGGTGCTTTTGATTGATGATTTGTTTAAGGGCAGGATTAGTGATAGTGATGTTAATATTATCTTTGAGATTGTTAATCATAGGTATTTTAATAATTTGCCACTTATTGTTAGTTCGGAGAAGAGTGTTGAGGAACTTATAGGTATTGATGAGGCTATTGGTAGTAGGCTTATTGAAATGAGTAAAAATTATTTAGTAAAGATTATTGGAAAAAAATTAAATTTTAGAATATATGGAAAATAAAATTATAATTATAGGTTGAAATTTGTTATAATTAGAATTAGGATATATAGACTAAACATAAGGGGAGATTAAAATGAACGAAAAATTAAAGCAAGAAGTAATGGATGAATTTATAAATTTATTTAAAGAACTTGATAAAGGTGAAATGAAAAAAGTGATTGAATACATAGAAAAATTAATGGTAGGAGATCTAGCTGATTTAATAGAAAAAGGTAAAGAAGAAGGGATTCTCACAAAAGTAGAGATAGTAAATGCTTTTAAAAAAGCTAATCTTGATGAAGTACAAATGAACTACTTATATAATAGAATAGTTGATTTAGGAATAACAATAAGTGAATAATATATAAAACTTAAGGAATATAAAAAAGACAGGCTTTTGTTGCCTGTCTTTTGATTTATTAAGTCATTTTAAATATAAAAAGTACAAAGTAGATTTATATTAGTAGGATATTTAGAGCATTTCCTAAAATGGAATAATTATATATTTATTATAAAAATTATTTCATACCAATAATAGTTTTAGATAATTCATTAATACTATCAGATAGAACCTGAAGCTTTCCCTCAATCCTTACAAGTAAGTACATACTAAGGGCTATAGGAAAGCCAACAGAAGCTATAAGCGTTTGTAATTCAGAATTCACAAAAACACATCCCTTCAATAAATTAAAAGCTATGCTAAAAATAGCATAGCCTTATTAACTATAAAACCAAGTCGTATTCAGTAGTTCCAGTTTCAACAACCTTAGCTTCTACTAAAGATGCAAAGTTTTCTCCAGCTGGTTTAAATATATTTTTAGAAAGTATAGTAGTCATAGCTGTCTTTATCTCTGTTTCAGTTAAATTTTCCCTAGGGTCATCTACTGATATAGAAACCTTCTTTCCAGATGTTGTCATAAAACTCATTAACAATTTCTTTGAAACTTCCATAATACACCTCCATATAATTTAGATAAATTTAAGCAACGGATATACCTGAAGCGAGAGCGAAGGTATATCGTTGGCGCAGGAGCGAAGCGAATTCTTATTCTGATAATGTAGTATTGTCTATTATAGCTACTTCAAGTAGTGTATTGTTTTGAAGTGATGCTATAACAGCTCCAACAGCATATACATCATCATTTGTTGCTTCTGGATCTACATTAGAGTAAGTTCTACTTTTTACTTTTGTTTTTCCAGTTACATCATCAAGCCCACAGTCAAATCTTATTTTTAATCCTGATGGATTTTTAGTTGCAGTTACTGCCATAAGTATTCCTCCTTTATTTTTAGTAACGGGCCTGTTTTTTAGGCCGTTGACGCTATGAAATAGTTCGCCCACACAGTGGCTCAAGCATAGCGAATTTTTTAGTGAAGTTTTATACTTCTTGATAATAAGTATAGGTAAAGTGGATTTTTAAAGATATTAAAGTTTTTTATGAAAATATTTAAATACTCTATGTCTTAAAATGCGACGTAGGGTATTTTGAGTATGAAAGCACGACGTAGGGGTACTAGATTATATAAGTGTCATTAAAGCCTTTGGATATTGCTTTATTCTTAAGATTTACAGCATTAGTTTTATTTTTAAATGCTCCTATACATACTCTATAAAAATTCGAGTTATTCATTTTATCTATTATTGATTTATCCACAAATGAAAGTAGACTAGATGATATGGAGTCTGCTATGTCTTTTATATACTTAGGAGAAGCTAAGTTATTTTCAACAACAGAGTTTGATATAAAGTCTATCTCTATTAAAAGAGCAGGCATTTTAGTTTTTCTAAGTACAAAGAAGTCTTTTGATATTTTAACACCACGGTTAGGTGTATTTATAGTTTTTGATATGTTTGAGCATATGGTTTTAGCTAGGGGATATACTTTACTGTTTTTATCATATACCCATACTTCACATCCTTTGGCTGATTTGTTAGTTGATGAGTTCATGTGAAGGCTTATAAAGTAGTCACAGTTACATTTGTTTGCATTTTGACTTCTACAGTCTAGAGAGTAGTATTTATCAGTTTCTCTAGTTGTTATTACTTTTTCGAAAGCTTCTTCTAGGTTGTTTTTTATGAGCATTCCTATTTTTAATACTGTATCACTTTCTTTGGTTGAGTTATATCCTAATGCTCCAGGGTCTTTACCACCGTGGCCAAAGTCTAAGTACCATTTCATATTATTTACCTCCATTATTTTTATTTACAATTTAAGATAAACAATATAAAAAAGTATAATAAAGAATTTAAAATATTAGATAATTCTTATTCATAAATGAAATATGTAGATAGACCTAATTGAATATAATAGTGAAACATAGAGAATATAATGGTAACTATAAAGAGCTATCGAGAAAGTTTGGTATAAGTGAAGTACAAGTTAGAAATATCATCAATTCAAATATAACATATTAAATACAAAGAGGAACGTTTCGTTCCTCTTTACTTGTAAACTTAAAATATAAAAATTTCCTGGTAGAAATATATCATAATAAGCTTTAATACAATTTCTTCCAAATTAAAATAAAGAAAAATGAATTTAAATATGTTAAAATAAAGTAAAATCTTAAATTAAGATTTTTAATGATAATTTTGTTAAAATATTATTGTATAAGAGTAATTGTCAACAAATAGATAATAGATAATTATTTAGCATTATAAAATAATTAATTTAAGGGGAGAACTATGAGTAACTTTAACTTTCTAAATGAAAAATATCCAGAGCTTGCCAAGTTAGGCGAGTTTGCTGAAAAATACATATACCAAGACTCAAATACAGCTTTCATAAAGCTAGGAATATTTGGAGAAACAATAGTAAAATATATCATAAAACTAGAAGATATAGACGAAATATATATAAGTCATGACAAAAGTCAAATAAACAGAATAAAACTTCTAAAAAAAGAAGACCTACTACCAGAAGAAATAGAAAGCATATTACAAATACTAAGAAAGAAAAGAAACCCAGCAGCACACGAAGGATACGAAAATGTAGAAGAAGCAAAAGTAAATTTAAGACTTGCACACAAACTAGCAAACTGGTTTATGGAAGTATATGGGGATTACTACTTTGAGCCAGTAGAATTTGTAATGCCAGAGGAAAACAGCATAGAAAGTAGTAGTGAAAATCTTAAAAAACTAGAAGAAGAATATGAAGCCAAAATAAAAGAATACGAAAGTCAACTTAATAATCTAAAATCACTTAATGAAGATAAAACAGAAGATACAATTAAAAAAGAAAAATATCTAAGAAAAGAACGTTCTAAAAAAATCGCTAAAAACATGGATTTAAGTGAAGAAGAAACAAGAATGATAATAGATGAACAACTAAGAAATGCAGGATGGGAAGCAGACACTAAAAACTTAAGATATTCAAAAGGAACAAGACCTGTAAAAAACAAAAATATGGCAATAGCAGAATGGCCAACATCATCTAAATACAAAAAGAGTGGATATGTAGACTATGCACTATTTTGTGGAGAAAAATTAGTAGGATTTATAGAAGCTAAAAAATACTCACAAGATGTAGGTAGCCATATGATAGAAAATAAAATATACGCTAAAGGTGTAAAAGAAGAACACATAGACTATGTAGTTGGCGGATGGGAAGAATACAACGTACCATTTTTATTTACATCAAATGGTAGAAAATATATAGAAGAAATAAAAGAAAAAAGTGGAGTACATTTTCTAGATTGTAGAAAGCCTACAAATAACCCTAAAGTACTTCAAAACTTCTACACACCACAAAATATAATGGAACTTTTACAAAGTGACTTAGAAAAATCAAATGAAGAATTAGACAAACTATCATTTGACTTTTTACAAGATCCTAAAGGAGTAGGACTTAGATATTACCAAGTAGATGCCATAAAAGCAGTAGAGCGTGCTATAAAAGAAGAAAAAGAATCAGCTCTTATAACAATGGCAACAGGAACAGGAAAAACAAGAACAGTACTAGGCCTTATATATAGACTACTTAAAACAAATAGATTTAAACGTATACTATTTTTAGTAGATAGAACAAGTTTGGGAAACCAAGCTAGTGAAACATTTGAAGAGGTAAAGATAACAGACTTATTAACACTTAATCAAATATATAACATAAACAAACTAGAAGATAAAAAAATAGACAAAGAAACAAAAGTACATATAGCAACAGTACAAGCAATGGTAAAACGTATAATGTACAATAGTGATGAATCTCAAATACCAGGAGTAGGAGATTATGACGCTATAATAATAGACGAAGCTCATAGAGGATATATACTAGACAAAGAAGTATTAGAAGAAGAATTAGAATACAAAGATGAAAAAGACTTCTTAAGTAAATACAAAAAAGTAATAGACTACTTTGATGCATTTAAAATAGCACTAACAGCAACACCAGCACTACATACAACACAAATATTTGGGGCACCAGTATACAGTTATACTTATAGAAATGCTGTAATAGATGGATACTTAGTAGATCATGAGCCACCACATATTATAAAAACTAAACTATTAGAAGAAGGAATACATCTAAAAAAAGGTGATAGTGTAGTAAAATATGATCCAACAACAGGAGAAGTATTAAACGGTGCATATCTTGAAGATGATGTAGACTTTGAAATAGATTCATTTAATAAAAAAATAATAGTAGAAAGCCATACAAGAGAAGCACTAAATGAAGTAGCTAAATACATAAGCCCTGATGAAGATGGAAAAACTTTAATATTTGCAACAAATGATTATCATGCAGATATGATAGTAAGAATACTAAAAGAGATATACACAGACTTACTAGGTGAAGTAGATGATGATAGTATACTTAAAATAACTGGAAAACTAAAAGATCCAGAACTAGCTATAAAACAATATAAAAATGAAAAATATCCAAATATAGCAGTAACAGTAGACCTATTATCAACAGGAATAGACGTACCTAAAATAAATAAAATAGTATTTATGAGAAGAGTAAAATCAAGAATACTATATGAACAAATGTTGGGAAGAGCCACAAGACTTTGTGATGAAATAAATAAAACACACTTTGAAATATATGACTGTGTAAATCTATACGAAGCATTAGAAGATGTTACTAATATGAAACCAGTAGTAGTAGATTCTAAAGATAGCTTCAAAAAACTTAGAAACCAATTAAGTGAAGATATAAGCATAGAAGCTAAAGAAAATATAGTAAATAAAGTAGTAGCAAAACTACAAAGAAAGAAAAAGCTAATAAAAGAAGAAGCAGTGTTTAAATCATTAGCAAATAATAAATCTCCAGGAGAATTTATAAAAGAGCTTAAAGAACTAAACACAGAAGAAGCTATAAAAACAATAATAGAAAATGATAGGTTAATGACTTATCTAGATGAAAAAGCACTAGATAAAAATCTATTAATAATAGCAAAAGAAGAAGACGTATTAACAGAACATAGCAGAGGATATGGAAAAGGAAAACGTCCAGAAGACTATATAAATGAATTTGAAGCCTATATAAAAGAAAATATGAATGAAATAGTAGCTTTAAACGTATTGTGCACAAAACCAAAATCAATGACTAGAAATGATTTAAAGGCTATAAAACAAATACTAGATGGAGCTGGATTTAATGAAGAATATCTAAAAACAGCCTATAAGGATATGACTAATGAAGAAATAACAGCAGATATAATAGCATTCATAAGACAAAAGGCCATAGGAAGTGTGCTTATATCAAAAGAAGATAGAGTTAAAAAGGCTATGAGTAAAATCAAAAAAGAGTTTAACTTTACACCACTTCAAGTCAAATGGTTAGAAAAAATAGAGAAATATATGATAAAAGAAGTTATAATAGATAAGGATGTATTTAGTATGGGTAACTTCAAAAGAGAAGGTGGCTTTAATAGATATAACAAAATCTTTGATGAAAGATTAGATGAAGTCATAGACAAACTAAAAGAGCATATGTTTAATGAAAATGAACTAGCATAATACAAATATAAAAATTCATAATAACTTACAGTGCATATAGGGAGATAGATATGAAAAAAAGTAAAGATATTAAATTTGAGGAAACACAACTATTAGATTTATATGCCATAATGTTTGGAATGGCATATGCAGATGGTGAGTTAGAAAAAGATGAATTACAAGCAATATATGAAGTTATAAACACAGAGGGTTTTAGTGAGGACGGTAAAAGAGCAATTCAAGACTATATAGTTTTAGCTCCAGATATAGATGTACATATAAATAATATAAAAAGAGAAATAGAAGAATTGAGATTTACATGCTATGTAAATGCCGTAGAAGTAGCATATTCAAACTATATAATAGAGGAATCAGAAGAAAGATTATTAAAAAGACTAAAGACATCTTTTGGAATAACAGAAAAGCAAGATATTGAAATAAGAAAATTTGTAAAAGAAGCTAGAAGGATAAAAGATAGAGGAATTGATGATAAATATGCGGAAGATGCATTAAAATCAGCTATGGCAGGTCTAGGAGCAGTTGGAGTACCTGTAGCAGCAGTTTATTTCTGTGGTTCTGTTGTAGGATTAAGTGCGGCAGGTATAACTAGTGGGCTAGCAGCTTTAGGCTTAGGTATGGGTATGGTACCTGGTATAGGAATGGCTATTGTAATAGGAGCAGGTATATTCATAGCAGTTAGCAAACTTTTAGATGTAGGCGGAAAGAGAAAGAAAGAAAAAGCTCTTAAGGAAAAAGAGAGGAGAGCTCAGCAAGTAATAAAAAATCTTCAAGAGTCTATAAATCATCTAGTAGATAAAATAAAAGAATTAGAAATCAAAGCTAAGGATGCTGATGCTAATAAAGAAGCTGTAAAAGAGTTAAGTAAGAGATTAAAAATGTTACAGCAAGTTGTTATGAATAAAAAGGCAAGTGTATAAATTATGTTAAGTAGTGAAGAACTTAAAGATTTACAATCTATACTAGCTGTTCAACATGATATAATCTATAAAATTAATAATAAAATAGATCATATAGAAAAATCATTTGAAAATAACAATGAAGTAAAAATAGAATTAGCAGAATTAGATGATATTTTAGCTTTTTTAGAGGAAAATAGCGAGTACATTAGCCCTGAAGATATTGATGAATTTGATGAAAGTAATATAAGTGAACTATATAATAGAAATATTGAATTAGTAAAAAATGACTTGAAAAAAATAGATTATATAGACTGGAATTCATATGTATGCGAATGTATAAAATACTCTGCAGAAAATGATTTGGACATATTTACGCCATATGAAGCATTTTTAAGTGAAGATGATTTAAAGATAATAAAAAGTGAATCTTATAAAAATAAATATAGATGGGATAAGATTGATTATGTAGTTGTAGGTGTAGCTGGTTTTTTAGCCGCATTAACTGATATACTTATAGTCTCTATTCCAAAGGATATGAATACGGGAAAGTACAAAGGTCAGAAAGGAAGTGAAGTAACTAAATGGTTACATAGTTTAAAACTTCCTGAATGGTTACAAGAATGGTCTGAGAACTTTGCTAAAGTATCATATGATAATACTGGTGGATCAAATCATAGAATAGACACACCTGGTCATGATCCTATTTTAGGATTAGTCTTTGGTGTATTAGACATTATGCTTGGCAATGCTACTGTTATAAAAGGCGGAGATATAAGTACTAGAAATATATCAAATGGGACTAATATTTTAGAAGCAATAATAAAGCAGATGATACATCTATTATCTGATGTGGCAACTAAAAGAGGGCTTCCAGTACCTTTTGCATCTTTATTTAGATTGATAAATATAGGTAGTTTCGAAAGAGGTAATGGAAAAACTGGAACAGTAAGTGATTTAGCTGGTTGGATGTATCATCATGGTTATGATCTTAGGCATTTTGTTACTATGAGTATAACTCCTGCAACTATAGAAATTATTATTAGGGCTTATATTATGATAAGACACTATGCTGAAGATAAAGATGAAGATATTAAAATACATAAAGATCCCAAATACAGATCTATGTTATTAAGTGCACATGCTATAGCTTCTGCAATGAATGCAGGTAAAGTAACATTAGCACAAGGTAATCCATTAGCTATAAATTATTCTGAATGGTTAGCCTTATTAAGATATTTACTCCCAACCATGAAATATTGGGTATTTGATAAACATAAGTTAGAAATACAACACTTAGAAAACATAAATGATGATTTATGGAATGAATTAACTATAAATAGCTATGAAATACTAGATAGGATAAATTATGATGATATGCCTAATTTTGAACTTGGAAGTAATCAAGTTTAAATAAAAATATGAACTGTAGTTATACAATCAGAACAACTTAGCATACATCAAACGAGATTAACAATTAGCAATAAAGGTATTTTAGTTTCTGCTTGTAGGATTAACATACTTTTAATATTTATAAAAATAGGTTAACATATAATAAGACATAAAGATAATGTAAACTTAATTATCATAATTATTTATATGATTTGATAAAAGCCAGTCTTATGACTGGTTTTTTATACATAATAAGGAGATTACAGATGAATACACAAGAAATAGTAAACAAACTTTGGAACCTTTGTAACGTACTTAGAGATGACGGTATAACATATCATCAATATGTTACAGAGCTAACTTATATTCTTTTCCTAAAGATGGCAAAAGAAACAGGAGTAGAAGACAATATACCAGAAGGATATAGATGGGACGACCTAACTACTAAATCAGGTATAGAACTTAAAAAATTCTACAAAGAACTATTAGCATACTTAGGAGAAGAGTGTGACGGTAGAGTTAGAGAAATATACAATGGAGCTTCTACTAATATAGAAGAGCCTAAAAACTTAGAAAAAATAATAAAAAGTATAGATGACTTAGACTGGTATTCTGCAAAAGAAGAAGGACTAGGAGACTTATACGAGGGACTACTTGAAAAGAATGCATCTGAGAAAAAATCAGGAGCAGGACAATACTTTACACCAAGAGTACTAATAGACATTATGGTTAAATTAATAGATCCAAAACCAGGAGAAAAATGTAATGACCCTGCATGTGGTACATTTGGATTTATGATAGCAGCAGACCACTATGTAAAATCTAAAACTGATAACTTAGATGATTTAGACATAGATGAACAAGAATTCCAAAGAGCAGAAGCTTTCACAGGATGTGAGCTAGTACATGACACTCATAGACTAGCTATGATGAATGCTATGCTTCATGATATAGACAGTAATATATATTTAGGAGATACATTGTCTAATTTAGGTAAGCAAATGAAAAACTTTGATGTTGTATTATCTAATCCACCATTTGGTACTAAAAAAGGTGGAGAGAGAACTACAAGAGATGACTTAGTTTATCAGACATCAAACAAGCAGTTAAACTTCTTACAACATATATATAGATCACTTAAAGCAGACGGAAAAGCAAGATGTGCAGTAGTTCTTCCTGATAATGTATTATTCCAAGAGGGAGACGGTACTAAGATAAGAACGGACTTAATGGACAAGTGTAACTTACACACTATACTTAGACTTCCTACAGGAATATTCTACGCACAAGGGGTTAAGACTAATGTATTATTCTTTACTAGAGGTATGGATGAGAAGGACAATACTAAGGATGTATGGTTCTATGATTTAAGAACTAACATGCCTAACTTTGGCAAGACTAATCCACTTAAGGAAAGTCATTTTGATGATTTTATAAAAGCTTATACTGCTGATGATAGAGAAGCTATAGAAGACGAGAGATGGAACAAGATCACAAGAGATGAGATAAGAGAGAAAAATGATAACCTTGATTTAGGTCTTATTAAGGATGATAGTATACTAGATTATGAGGATTTACCTGATCCTGTTGAAAGTGCTGAGGAAGCTGTAGCAAAATTAGAGGAAGCTACTGATTTACTTATGAGTGTTATTAAGGAATTAAAGGCTTTAGGTGGTGAGTAGGATGGCTAAGAAGAAGTTGACATTAGAGGATGTGCTTGTGCCTAAGGAGGAGATTCCTTATGAGGTTCCTGAGAATTGGTGTTGGAGCAATATAAATAGTATAAGTGAAAGATTTACAGATGGGGATTGGATATTAAGTAGTAATTTTGATGATAATGGAAATGTAAGAGTACTTCAGTTAGCTGATATAGGTATTGGAAGATTTATAGATAAATCAAATAGATTTTTAAATGAAAGTACATTCAATGAATTAGGATGTACAGAAATATACACAGGAGATCTTCTTATTTCACGTATGGCAGAGCCAATAGGAAGAAGTATGATAGTACCTAAGTTAAATCATAAACTTGTAACAGCAGTAGATGTTTCTATACTAACACCTAATGAAAAGATAGTTAAGAAAGAGTATTTAAATTATTTATTTAATAGTAATTATTTTAGAGAGTCATGTGAAAAATTAGCAAGAGGTACAACAAGACTTAGAATCACTAGAAAAAATTTAGGATTAATACCTATACCACTACCTCCTGTATCTGAGCAAGAAAGGATTGTTAATAGGATTGAGGGCCTTTTTGAGAAGATTGACAAGGCAAGTGAGCTTATTGATGAGGCTAGGAGAGATTTTGAGAAGAGAAGGGCTGCTATTTTGGAGAGGGCTTTTTGCGGTGAGTTGACTAATACGTGGCGTGAAGAGAATGGTATTGGGTTTAGTTTAGAGATGAAAGAATTTAAAGATATTGCTACTGTTAAAAGTAACTTAGTAAAACCTCAAGAGTATATGAATTATCCACATATAGCACCAGATAATATAGAAAAAAAGACAGGAAGACTTTTGGAGTATAGAACGGTAGAAGAAGATAATGTAAAAAGTGCCAAGCATAAATTTTATCCTAGTCAAATTCTATATTCAAAAATAAGACCATATTTATCAAAAGTTGTAATAGTTGATTTTGAAGGATTATGTAGTGCGGATATGTACCCTATAGAAACAGAGTTAGAAACTAAATATTTATATTGGTACATGCTATCTCAAAAGTTTTTAGATTATGCTTCCAACTGTGGATCAAGATCTGTATTACCTAAGATAAATCAAAAAGAACTTGGTAAGATTCCAGTACCTGTAGTTACTAGAGAAGAACAAAAAGAAGTAGTTAAGATTATAGATAAATTAATTGAAGCAGAAAAAAGTGTAGAACAGATTTCAGATGTAAGTGAATATACGGATATAATAAAAAAATCTATTCTTGCTAAGGCTTTTAGAGGTGAACTTTCATAAGAATAGACTATAGGAAAAAATTAATACAAGGTTATATAAAATATAGAGAGTGAGGATTTTATGTGAATACTATAAAAAATATTGTTATAGAAGTAAATATAGATGGAGATATAGAATTATTTGAGTTTAAGTATATTAAAAGTGATAAAATGTATTCTAGTAAAAATACAATAAAACTACAAATAACCTTAGATGAGTATAAGAGATGTGATACTGTCAAAAGAAAAGATGAGAGTACTTTGTTTATAAGTTATACACAAACTATTGAAGAGCTATTCAAAGAAAAGTACAATGCAACAGTTGACAAACTGAATGAGGAAATGGCGGATGGGGTTGAGTTTACAGAATCAGAAATAGAAAGAAATGATGAAATAATTGTACCCTATGATCCAAATTTAATAAGGGTGTCTCAAGCTAGATTCTCTTTAAAAGAAATATTTGATATGTTAGTTGGAGATGAATATGATGAAGAGCCTATACTGGATTTATCTCCAGATTTTCAAAGACGATATGTGTGGGATAATACTAGAAAGTCAAGACTTATAGAATCTATATTGCTAAAAATACCACTACCCGTGTTTTATTTATCAAGAGATTATGATGGTAAGTATCAGGTTGTAGATGGTGTCCAACGATTATCTGTTATTAAAGAGTTTTTCTCAAATGGATTTAAATTGAAAAATTTAGAATATCTTACTGATGAATGTGAGAATAGATATTTCCACAATAAAAAGTCTGAGTCATTGCATCCTAGATTTGTAAGAACACTTAGGTCATATCAAATCGATTGTAATGTTATAGAGCCAGAAACACCTCATAAAGTAAAACTAGATATATTTAAGAGACTTAATACAGGAGGAAAAAATCTAAATAATCAAGAAATAAGAAATTCTATTTTAAAACCCTCACCAAGAGATTTTATAAGGAAGTTAGCTAATTCAAAAGAATTTATATTAGCAACTAATAACAGTATAAGTACAACGAGAATGATGGACCAAGAGATGATAGTAAGATATATAGGTTTTTACTTTATATATAAAAGACAAGATTTATTTCCAAACTTAAAATATAATGGGAAAATGAATGAATTTCTAGACTTAACAATAGAATTATTAAATGAGAACTTTAAATATATTCCATTTGATGAAATTGAGAATAATTTCTATAAAGCGATGATAAATGCAAGGAATATTTTTAATGAATATGCTTTTAGAAAAGTTGAAAATAGGTATTTATATAAAGATAAAAATAAAATAAATAAATCATTATTTACTATATTTTCTATATTACTATCAGATTATGAAGTTAAAGATATTAAATCAAAAGGAATTATATTAGATCAATTTGCAGAGTTCCTGCAAGATGATAAATATATATATGAGTCTATAACATACTTAAGTGCGGAAAAAACTAGTATAGATACAACATACTTAAGATTAAAGTTTTTCTTAAATGAAATTTATGGAGGAAAAAATGATTAATTATATAAAACTAAAAAATTTTAAATGCTTTGAGAATGAACAAATAAAACTATCTAAGTCAACATTATTATTGGGTGTTAATTCAGGTGGGAAATCATCATTAATACAATCCTTGCTATTATTCAATTCATCAATATTTAATTTACAAGATAAAGATATAAGTAGTTTAGATTTAATTAATAATAAATATAATTTGAATTTATATTCATTTGATGAGATTCTTAATAATAAATACGATGATGATTTTTTCGAGATAAGTATATTTAATGGTAATGAAGAAACAAAAATAGAGTATACACCAACAGATGATAATAATATTATAGATTTAAATATAGATACAAACACAAATATGGAACCTTTAGATATTATTTACTTAGGAGCAGAAAGATCAATAACCTCATTTCAAAGGAATGGGAATATAAACAATATAGAATTGGGACGAAACAATGAATATATAGGATATATAATAGAGAAAGGTAAAAAAAGAGCAGTAAAAGCTTATGAGGATAGAAATCATTGGACATTTAAAGATACTGCGTTATTTGATTTTCAAGTGAATAAATGGTTAGACTATATTTTACCAAGTAACAAAGTATCGGCGAGTAGTATTGGTATAGATAATTATATTTCATTAACTTTTGGTGAAAAACTGAATTTACATCAAACTAATATAGGCTATGGAGTGTCATTTATATTGCCTATAATTGTAGGTGGATTAATAGCTAAACCAGAATCAATACTTATAGTAGAAAATCCAGAGTTACATTTACATCCAAGCGCACAATCTAAAATTGCAGAGTTCTTAGGTCTTATATCTATGGCAGGAGTACAAGTAATTGTAGAAACTCACAGTGAACATGTAGTAAATGGATTTAGAAAATCTGTTTTAAATAAAGAACATCCATTACAAAATGTTGACTTAGTTATAAACTATTTTGACAATGATGGTTCTTGTGAGATTAAAAGAATAGAGCTAAATGAAAGAGCTGAAATAAAGTACTGGCCTAAAGGTTTCATGGATCAAGAAGAAAAAGATTTATTTGAAATGAGGAAAATGAGGCTAGGAATACAATGAAAAATATAATTTTAGATAACAATAGTATGCTTAAGTTTCTAGAAAATGAGGATACCTTAAATGATGATTTTACATTGATGCTGGAGCTAATAAAAAAATTATCATTTACTGTTGATATTAATCACAGCGATCAGGATACTTTAATAAAAATATATGAAGAACTGTATATGACTGAGGATTATAATGAAAATAAAAAGAGCATAAGTATACTATTAGAAAAATATTCAAACTGTATATATCAGGATGAGTACACAGAACGTATAAATGAACTTAATTTACTTATAAATACAGAGTCAAAAGAATTTAAAGATATACTTAAAGACACATTTATATTTGATATAGGTAAAGGATTAATTGGTTTTGATATAGACGAAGTAAATTCTGGAATAAGGCATGCAAAAGATATAAATGAAATGAAAGAAGTATTGCTTATCTTATCGTTAAGACATGAAGAAATAGAAAAATTTATGTTAGATGTAGAAAATATACTAGATACTCTAATATTTGATGAAGATATCATTGATGGGATAGCAAAATTAAATGATGGGTTTGAAAATAGAAAAAAAGAAATAATTTATCATTTGTACTGTATAGATACACAGATTCCTAAAATAATTGCAATGAATGTAAAGGGATTTAGAGAAATTGGAGAACAAATGACATTACCATGTACGCCTGAAAGTGGAAGATATGAAGAATTAGTAAAGGTTATTAATGGAAAACGTGTAAATTGTGAATTACATACAAAAATGAAAAGAATGTCTGCTAAAGCACCTGATAGAATTTATTTTTGTCCATCTCTTCCAGAAGGTGTATTTAAAGAAGATAGTAGAAGTATTTTTATTTATAAGATAACTAAGCATGTATGATCAAATTATGTGCATATACTTCTTTAATACTAATAAAAAATTATCAACAATAAAATAAATGATAAATTTAAATAAATTAATAATGACCATATAAAACCTACTAAAAACTATAATAATTAGTATATAAGAAAAATTCAGAGGGAAAGAACTTGGTTATTTGTATCAAGTTCTTTATATTATATGTTATAAGCTTGATAAGATAAACATACATAAATGTATATAATTTTACAGCATAAAATAAATATAAGTGAGAAGTATCATATGTAGCAAATGTCTAGTGATATTAAAGTAATATTGTATTATTTTCAATAATTATTGTAAATAAGGGTGAAGGATCACTAAGACAATTAGCTGAAAACTAAATCACTATAATACGAACCTCAAAATAAGGGTCTGATTAATAAAAATGTCCTTTTAATTCTGTAAATAATGATACATATGTGTATATAAGTAGTTATTATCATAATTCTAGTAGCTGCAAATTCTTAAATGGAGCTTGAGCTACAAAAGTTGATATAAACTCTGTAAATTGAAAACACCCTTATAATTGTGTAAAATACTAGAACTATAAAGTTAAACTACAATTAATAAATTTAACTAAATGTAACTAAGCCTCTAATATTAGGGGCTTTTCTAATGTCTAAAAATAATATAAAATCCTAATAGGAACAAAATGTTCCTCCAAAACAACAAGGAGAGAAACAAATGACAATTTCAAATAAACTAATAACAAACACACAAAACCAAAATCTACTAAACGAACTAAAAAATCCCTAAAAAAATGTAAATCACCTTCATAAACTTTAGCGGACTACAAACTACTACTAGACACATTAAAAGAACTAGAAGACAAAAGCGTACGTGGTAAAATAATAACATCAACATACCTAAACTTCACAGACCCAAAAGCACTAGACAAAATAAGAAGCTCCATTTATACAAGACGTAATAAAAAAATACAACAACCTTTGGCAATAAGTGAAAATGTAGATTATGAATTCCTAGAAAAGTATGAAGCTTTTAATATACAATAAATCCCCCTACGTTTAAAAATAGACGTAGGGGGATTAATATTTATTTTTAGCAACGGACGAAGTCGTTGGCGACATAAGCGAAGCGAATTTTTTATAAAGAAGTTTCTTTTAAAACTATATTTTCGTTTCTCTCAATTAGAGTTCTAATAGACCATTCATTTTGGAATAACACTACTGGATTGCTATTTTTATCCTCAACTAATAATGTATCCATTGGCATTGAAAGCTTACCATATTTGGAAAGATCATTTTCAATCCAACGTACATAGCGATAAGGTAGTGAATTCATTAGCATCTCAACACCATATTCTTGTTTTAGACGATATTCTAAAACTTCAAATTGTAAAACTCCAACTACACCTATAATAAGTTCTTCCATACCAGAATTAGGTTGTTTGAATACCTGTATAGCACCTTCTTCTGATAATTGTGTAATACCCTTTACGAACTGTTTTCTTTTAAGAGCATTTTTTGTAGATACTCTTGCAAAATATTCAGGCGCAAATTGTGGTATACCACTGTATTGTAAATTTGATTGCTTTTCACTTAATGTATCACCAATATTAAATATGCCTGGGTCATGTATACCTATAATGTCACCTGGGTAAGCAGTATCTATTATAACACGGTCTTGTGCTACAAACTGTTGAGGTTGAGAAAGTTTTATCTTTTTCTTTCTTTGTACATGATTTACTGTCATACCTTTTTCAAATTTACCAGAGCAAATTCGAAGGAATGCAATTCTATCTCTATGAGATTTATCCATATTGGCTTGAATTTTAAATATAAATCCTGAGAAGTTATCCGAACTAGGGTCAATATCACCTAAATTACTACTACGAGGAGTTGGTGGTGGTGTTATTTCTAGGAACGATTCTAAGAATGGTTCTACACCAAAGTTAGTAAGGGCACTTCCGAAGAACACAGGTGTTAATTCACCATTTAATATTTTATCTAAGTCAAAATTATCTCCAGCAATATCTAAAAGTTCAATATCTTCTAGTAATTTTGAATGAAGAGCATCACCTAATAAAGTATTAAATTTTTCATCAGATACATCTCCAGTTATAGAATTAGCAATAGATTGTCCATGGTTACCATCATCAAATAATTCAACTTGATTTTTATGGCGATTAAACACACCTTTAAATTCTTTACCAGAACCAATTGGCCAGTTTACTGGACAAGAACGAATTCCTAAAACATTTTCAATATCTTCAAGTAGCTCAAATGGATCTTTTCCTTGACGGTCCATTTTATTGATGAAAGTGAATATTGGAATTCCTCTCATTTTACAAACATGGAATAATTTCTTTGTCTGATCCTCAACACCTTTAGCAGAGTCAATAACCATTACTGCACAGTCTGCTGCCATAAGAGTTCTATAAGTGTCTTCACTGAAATCTTGATGCCCAGGAGTATCAAGAATATTTATACAAAAGTTATTATATTCAAATTGAAGAACACTTGATGCAACTGATATACCTCTTTGTTTTTCAATTTCCATCCAGTCAGATACTGCATGTTTTTGAGATCTTCTTGATTTAACTGATCCTGCTTCACGAATGGCACCACCATATAATAGAAACTTTTCAGTTAATGTAGTCTTTCCTGCATCGGGATGGGAAATGATTGCAAAGGTTCTTCTTCTTTTAACCTCATCAATCAAGCTTAAATTTTGTTGTGTCATTTTTTATCATCCTTTATTTTAATTTTATGATTATATAAATATAAAAAGTTATACTTAATAGTTTTAAAATGAACATAATTTTCTATGTACTATAAAAAACTACAGTCTTTTTGATATTATAACTTTATTTAAAAACTGTCAATATAGAAACTAACTAAATGCTACATACTGTAACACTTTCTTTGTGAAAATATTATGAAAATAGTTTTACTATTTTACTGTATAACACAAAGTCCTCTTTAAGATTAAGAGGATTTTTTTATATAAAAACTAGACTATATAATATAGGATGATGATAAGTTGTAAGAATATTTTTAGTATGGTAATATCTTATTTGAAATTTAATAAAATCTAAATAATAAATGAGGATGAGAAATATATGAAACGAATAAATATACTAGAAGAAATATCAGATGGAAAATTATATGACATTGAAGACACAGTAAAAGCAGATACATGTGGTTGCGATGGATGTAGTGATTGTTGTTGTGATGTTGGAGAACTAGTAGTGCTTACACCTTTTGATATATATGAAATGGTGAATTATTTAGGTGTAGGATTTGATGAATTACTAGGAAACCATATTAAATTACGTGAAAACAACAAAATTTTATTACCATATTTAAATATGCAAGATGATAATAAGAAAAGATGTAGCTTTTTAAATGAAGAAGGGCGATGTACTATTCATGCTAAACGACCAAATATTTGTCGTTTATTCCCTCTTGGAAGAGTGTACAAAGATGATGATTTTAAGTACTTTTTACAGGTAGGAAATTGCCCTAAAGAAAATTTAAAAGATGTTAAGGTTAAAAAGTGGGTAGGAATTGAAAACTATGATGAAAATAAGAAGTTTATTTTAGAGTGGCATAAATTTATTAAGGCATTAACTTTCCGTTTAAAGTTTGTAAGAGATGAGAGTGAAATAAAAGAAATAAATGAAATTTTACTAGATGAATTTTATCGTATTAAGATAGATGAAGGAGAGAATTTTTACTTTGTATTTACAAAAAATTTACCTAATATAAAGAATAGATTGGGGATTATTTAAAAAGAGTATAGAAAAAATAAATCAATATAAATAGCAAAGTCATTATTATATATTAATACTATAGTTAAAAAAATAAGACTAAGTATTAAATAATTAAAAATATAGTCCTATAATAAAATAAGAAATCAAGCTTTTAGCGTTAGTTAGGAGCTTGATTTTTTAAAAATACTTTTAATTATTATTATTGAAAGATAAGTTTTCATCTTTTGATTTTCCTAAAATGATTATAGAACGTATATTAATATATAGCTAGACCCAATTGAATATAATAGTGAAGCATAGCGAATATGATTAAAATAAATATTATGTTGAAATAAGCAGAATAAATAACGTTTATATAGGTATATATAGGTGGTAAAATAATTATAAGTATTACAATCTATATTTATTATATGGAGGGATATTATGCTTAAGTATTTAACTAAAGAAGATTTACCAGAGTCTTTAATTGATATTGAAGAAGTAATAGGACTTGATAATGTTAAGGAACTTATAAAATTAGCTGGTGGAAGTAGTGTTTATATACCTAGTGAAAATAGTGTATTAAAACCTATTAGAAATAAGATAATTAGAAAATCTTTTAATGGTAACTATAAAGAGCTATCTAGAAAGTTTGGTATAAGTGAAGTACAAGTTAGAAATATCATCAATTCAAATATAACATATTAAATACAAAGAGGAACGTTTCGTTCCTCTTTACTTGTAAACTTAAAATATAAAAATTTCCTGGTAGGAATATATAGATTATAATTTATATGTTTCGTATTAAAAATAAAATAATAACATATATATAATTAAATATAAAACTAGGGGGGATAATCTATGGAGTATGCTGATTTAGACTGGAAAAACCTAGGATTTAAATATAGAGAAACAGATTATAGTTATATATCTAGATATATAGCTAATGATTGGGATGAAGGTAAAGTAAAACAAAATATACTAAGTATAGATGAAAAAAAATTAGATGTAGATTATATAAAACAGTATTTCGAAGGACTAAAAGCATATAGAAGTAAAGATGGAGATATATACTTATTTAGACCTTATGAAAATATAGTGAGATTAAATAGAAATTGTGAAAAGCTATTAATCCCAAATATACCAAAAGAAAAGTTTATAAAAGCATTAAAAGATGTAGTGAGAGCTAATGAAAGATTTGTACCACCATATGATAGCAAAGCTAGCTTATATATAAGACCATTTATAAGTGAAGTATCAAACCAATCGAACCTTAAAATACCAAAAGAATACATATTTTCTATATATGTAACGCCAGTAGGGCCTACACCTATGAATCTTTCAAATATTATAATAACCAAAGATAGGAAAAGAATAGATGAAGTTAGTAATAGTACTAAAAGTTTAAAAGATAAAGAACTTATATATATAAATAAAAATAACAAACTTGAAGATATAAATAATACAAATCTTTTTGTTATAACTAAAAATGATGTGTTTGTAAGTTTAAAATCTTCATCAGGACTACCTAGTATAACTAAAAATTCCCTTATGTATATTGCTAAAAATTATTTAAATATGAAGGTAGAAGAAAGAGATATATATTTAGATGAAATAGATAACTTTTGTGAAATTGGAACTTGTTCTACTAAATATATGATAAAGCCTATAAAAAGTATTATATATGAAGATAAAGAGTATATAGTGCAAAAGAATAAGATTGGACCTATTACTAATGAACTTTATGATATATTAAGAGGAATACAATATAAAGATATACAAGGACCAAAAGATTGGGTCATTAAAGTTTAATCAGAATACTATCAAACTTTGATGTAGCTTATAAATATGTTATATAAAAATAGGGAGCTAAAAACTAGCTCTCTATTTTTATATAACATGGATGGATTTAGATTATTATTAAAAGATAAGAAGATAAAAGGACAAGCTAAATAGTAATTAATAAAAATAGCTTAAGAATAACTTAAAAAATGCATCATAAAATAATTACTAGTAAAGGTAGATTTTTAACTATAATAAGTAATTTCTACAAGGGGGATTTTTTATGAATGTAAATTTAATAGGTGTACCTACAAATCATGGATGTGACAGAAATGGAGCTCAATACGGGCCTAAAAAGCTTAGAGAAGCTAATATAGTAAACATAATGAAAAAAAGCGAACTAAGTATATATGATATGGGAGATATCTATGTAGAAGATATTAGAGAGAAAGATAAGTTTTTAAGCGATAAAAATATAAAGTACTATAATAGCATATATAATGTTAATTTAAATTTAGCACACATGGTATATACATCTCTAAATAATAAAGATTTTCCAATTATAATAGGTGGAGACCATAGTATAGCATTAGGAAGTATATCAGGTGCAAGTTCATACTTTAAAAATTTAGGGGTAGTTTGGATAGATGCACATGGAGACTTTAACACAGAAGTAATATCAGAAAGTAAAAATTCTCATGGTATGCCTTTAGCTTTCTTATGTGGTTATGGAGATGAAAGATTAGTAAACTTATATAGGCATAAAACTAAACTACATGAAGAGAATGTATTTCATATAGGTGGAAGAGATATAGATATAGAGGAGAGAAAATTGTTAGACAATACTAAAGTTAGTATGTATGACAAAACTAAAATTAATAAATTAGGAATTGAAAAGATAATACATGAAATAATTGAAAAATGTAAAAAACAAAATGTAGATGCAATCCATATAAGTTTAGATATAGATTTTATGGATAAAGATATAGTTAAAGGAACAGGAACAAGAGTTAGTGATGGATATAGCATAGAGGATACAAAACTTATATTAAAAGAACTTATAAATAGTGGACTTGTTAAATCTATGGATTTTGTAGAATTTAACCCAATTTTAGATGAAAACGATGAAACTCTTAATATATGTACGAACTTATTAGAATATACATCTAACTTAATTAAAAAGTTAAAATAAATAAAATAATTACAGATATATAAGTTATAAATAAGAACGATTTGTAGATAGATGCAATAGTATAGTAAGGGGTGAAGATATGACAAAAGCATATTATTGTCCTTACTGTAAAAACAGACTACAAGTAAAAACTTGTTGAGGTGGAGCCGAATATAGTTGCAGGTTCTGCAATAAGATAATTGCAAATGCTTATGTTTTGACAGAGGAAAAGTTAAGAGAAGAATTAGATAAAAAAGATAAATAAGTGTATAAATAATAAATAAAGCTACCTAATATTAGCTAAATTATAGGTAGCTTTATTTATTGTTTATTTTAAGCTCTAAAACTTCTTTTTAAAGATAAATTGACAATATTATATAAAAATATACCAACAAATAAGTTTATAATACAAGTAGGTAGTACTATTGTTAAAAATAAAGGTAAAAATGGAGCAGGAAGTCCTACGATAGCTTTAGCAGAGATTAAAAATATTGTACCACTAACTAAAGTACCAAAAGGTAGTATAATCATAGCTAATACACTTTCTTTTTTACTTTTAAGAAATTTATCTAAAAGCTTTATTTTATAAAACATAAACATTAGTAAATATATATAATTAGCAGTTATAACTTTATCTAATAAATTTGGTATTTGGCCACCTGGAAACTTTGTAGTTAAAGCTGTAAATATTCCAGTGACAATTGCAGATATTACACAAGTTTTATAATCATCTTTATTAAGCATCATTACTATAAATAACATAGCAAGTGCAAAATCAGGTTGCATAGGTAAACCTAAAGCAGGGGTGATTTGATGAAGTATTAAACCTATAGCTAAAAGTATTGAATTTGTTGTTATTTTTTTTGTTTTCATAAACGAAAAACCTCCTAAATTTTGATATTTTAATAAAATCTAACCAATGAGCACTATTATCACAATCAATCTTTCATACCATAGAAATCACCTCCTTAAATGTATTTGTATATAAAATTTTATTTTATAAAATAAAAAAACTCCGTCCTAAATAAATAGGACGAAGTTTTCTCCGCGATGCCACCTAAATTGCAATTTATATACAGTGTGATATCAAATATAAATATATTTAACATAACACTAAATATAAAAATGCCTCTTAAATCAAGTACTAACATACTCTACCTTCTATAACGTGAAGGACACGGTAAATAGTACTCTCTAAATAGATTTCCCTTTACTCCTCAAAGGCCCATTCATTAAGTTTTTTCATGCTAAGATTCCACCATCCTTAGCTCTCTATAACGAACCTAAACTTAATTACTACCCCTTATCAATGGATTAATATTTATTTATATTATGATATTAATAAATTTCAAATTTGTCAATATGAAGAAATAATTATATAAAAAAAATAAGTTATATAAGAAATATATTTAATGTAAACCTAAAATAAAAAATAGGTTGACGTAAATAAAAAAGTAAACTACTATATAATTAGTACCAGGTAATAAAAGGAGAATACAAAATGTTATATGAAATGACAAATAAAATAAAAAATGGACATTTAATAAATAGAAAAGAAGCAATAAAACTATTAGACTATGACTTTGAAAGTTTAGGAAAGTTTGCAAATGAAATAAGAGAATATTTTTTACAAAATGAATTTGATATTTGCTCAATAGTTAATGGTAAAAGTGGAAAATGTAGTGAAGACTGTAAGTTCTGTGCACAGTCATCTTATCATACTACAGATATAGAAGTTTACCCATTAAAAGATACAGAATACTTTGTAGAAGATGCAAAATATCATAAAGATAAAGGGATAAAAAGATATTCAATAGTAACATCAGGAAAAAAATTAAGCAATATAGAAATAGATAAAATAGTAAACTCTTATAAGGCTATAAACAAATATGTAGACATAAAAACATGCGCGTCACATGGTTTGCTTAGTGAAGAAGATCTAAGAAAACTTAAAGAAGCTGGTGTCAAAAGATATCATAATAATTTAGAAACATCAAGAAATTACTTTGACAATATATGCACAACACACACTTATGATGAAAAAATAAAAACTATAAAAGACGCACAAAGTGTAGGACTAGAAGTTTGTAGTGGAGGTATATTTGGTCTTGGAGAAAGTGAAATAGATAGAATTGATATGGCTTTTGAGATTAGAGATTTAGGGATAAAGTCAATACCACTTAATGTACTAGATTATATAAAAGGAACAAAAATAGAGAGTAAATCTATTAAGGAAGAAGATTTTTTAAAGATGGTAGCTATATATAGATTTATAAACCCAAGTGCTCAAATAAGATTAGCAGGTGGTAGAAATTTACTAACAAACTATGGAGAATTAGCTTTTAAATGTGGTGCTAATGCTACTATAAGTGGTGATTTATTGACAACTTGCGGAAATAGCATAGCTGATGATATAAAAATGATAGAAAAATTAGGATTTGAAATTAGATAATTTAAAAGGTTGGATGATAAATATGGGAAAAGGCATATTTGTAATAGGAACTAACACAGACATAGGAAAGACTTTTGTAAGTGGAGCTATAACTTATAAATTAAAAAAACATAATAAAAATGTAATACCATATAAGCCAGTACAAAGTGGAGGTATAGAAGAAAATATAAAAATAATACCGCCAGATATTAAATATATAAGAGATATTTGTGACTTAGATATAGATTATAAAACTATGAATACTTACTGCCTAAAAACAGAAGTGTCACCTCATTTAGCGTGTAATATAGAAAATGTATATATAAATAAAGAAAATATAATAAATCATTATAACAAACTTTTAAAAACATATGATTATGTTGTAGTTGAAGGTGCTGGAGGTATAGTTGTTCCAATAACTAATGATTATTTTTTATATGACCTTATAAAAGACTTAAATATGGATGTAGTAATAGTAGCAAGTGCATCTGTTGGAACTATAAACCATAGTGTATTAACCTATGAGTTTTTAAAGTCTAAGAATATAAAATGTAGAGGAATATTTATAAATAATTACAATAATCAGTTTTATGAAGATGACAATATAAAAATGATAGAAAAAATAACCAACCTTAAGGTACTAGGTGTTTTAAATAAAATTAAAGAGTTTAATAAAGAAAGTATATGTAAAGAATACGACAAACTTGATTTAGAAAATATACTTTCATTGTTTGAGTAAAAATTGTATTAAACATAGATGATTTTTATAAAAGTAAGGGAGAAAAAGTATGAGTATGAAAAAACTTCAAGAAAAAGATTTAAAATATATATGGCATCCTTGCTCTCAGATGAAGGACTATGAAACTTTTAAACCTATAGTAATAGAAAAAGGTAAAGGTGTATTTTTAGAAGATGTCAATGGAAAAAAATATTTAGATGCAGTTTCATCTTGGTGGGTAAATTTATTTGGTCACTCAAACGAAAGAATAAATAAGGCCTTATACAATCAAGCAAATACTTTAGAACATACTATATTTGCAAACTTTAGCCATAAACCAGCCATAAATCTATGTGAAAAAATTATAAATATAACTCCAGATAGATTAGATAAAGTATTTTTTGGAGATAATGGATCTTCAGCTATAGAGATAGCTTTAAAACTAAGCTTTCAATATCATCAACAGATAGGAAAGTGCAAAAAAACAAAGTTTGTAAAAATTAGTGATGCTTACCATGGAGAAACAACAGGAGCTTTAGCAGTTTCTGATATGGATTTATACAGTAAAATATATAAACCAATGTTACTTGATACTGTAAAAGTAGAAGGACCAGATTGCTTTAGATGTAAGTTTGATAAAAATAGAGACACCTGTAATGCAGAGTGTTTTATAAATATGGAAAACACTATAAAAGAAATTCATGAAGAAGTAAGTGCAATAATAGTAGAACCTATAGTTCAATGTGCGGCAGGAATGAAGATATATTCACCTAAGTATTTAGTTCATCTAAGAAAATTATGCGATAAGTATGATATAAATCTAATAGCTGATGAAATAGCAGTAGGTTTTGGGCGTACTGGTAAAATGTTTGCTTGTGAGCATAGTGATATTTCACCAGATATAATGTGTTTATCAAAAGGACTTACAGCAGGTTATATGCCACTATCATTAGTTTTAATGAGTAACAAAATATATAATGCTTTTTATGATGAATATAATACAATGAAGGCATTTTTACACAGTCATAGTTATTCAGGAAATGCACTAGGATGTAGTGTAGCAGTTGAGACTTTAAAAATATTTGAAGAAGAGAATGTATTAGATAAAAATAAAGATAAAAGTGATTATTTAAGAAAAAAGGTGGAAAGTGTATTAAAAGACATACCATATGTTGGTGAGTACAGACAAATAGGTATGATAGGTGCTATAGAATTAGTTAAAAATAAAGATACTAAAGAACCATTTGAAAGTGAAAAAAGAGTAGGGTACAACATATATCAAAATGCCTTAGAAAAGGGAGTTTTACTTAGAGCTTTAGGAAATATAATATACTTTATGCCACCATATATTATAAGCAAAGAAGAAATAGACTTTATGGTAGAAGTAGCTAGAGATAGTATAATAAAATACTTTAAGGAAAATCCAGTTATTGATAAGGAGATATAATATGAACAATAAAACTAGAGAAATAACACTAGTAGCATTATTATCAGTAATAATAGCAATATCAGGAACATTTAAATTACCAGGAATTATACCAGGAACAGAATTTCAAATGTCAGCGCCAATTGCTATAGGTATATGTTCTACTTTTGGATTTAAAAGATATATAAGTGCAGGAATAATAGCTAGTATGATAAACCTTATTATGGGAACTCATACAATTTTAAATGTAATAGTAGCTATGATATTTAGAGTAGTAGCAGGTTCACTAATAGGTATTTTAGGTAGCAATATAATAGTAGTATCAACAGCTGGTATAGTAGGTACAGCAGTAGGTAGAGTAGTAATGGCAAGTATTACAGGTACACCATTTAAAGCATTAATTTTATCAGCACTACCCGGGATGATTTACACATTATTGTCTTCATATTTTATATATAAGACAATAGAAAAAATAGTAAAAGTAACACCTTATAAGTCATTTATAAAAAAGTATGATAAAAAAGAAAATGCAGTAGTAAATATTAAAGAAGAATTAGTATAAACCTATAAAAATAAATTAGAGATTAGTAAATCATAAATTAAAATAGTTTTAAAATATAAAATGCTATATTCAGAAGTAATATTTTATCTGAATATAGCATTTTAATTATAACTCTAAAATCATATAAAGGATGATAACAAATGAATTTATATAGTATAAAGATGAGAGGGTCAAAAGAGCATAATCATATATCTGGAGCTGAAAGTATAGTAAGTGAAAAAGATTTACAAAATGCAGTTAGTGTTTTAATAAAAAGAGCATTAACTCATTCAAAAGGAAAAAGTGATTTTATTAATATAAAAATAGAAGAGGTTAAAAAAGAAGAATTAAAATATATAGATCCACTTTATGTTACAACCTTAAATACCAAAAATAAAAAAGAAAGCTATGAGTTTCTATATAATAATTTATTGAAATTAAATATAAATAGTAAAAACGCTATATATATTATAGATTTATTTAAAAGTATAAAAAATATGAGAGGTGCAGTACTTCTTGATGTTAATAATCTTAAAAGACTAGAAAAAGATAAGTTAAGAGGAATAAGAGCCACTTATATGGATTTTGAAGATTCAAAAGTAGATATGTTAGATAAACAATATGAATGTACTGATAACTTAAATAAAAATGAAAAACTACTTCAAAATACACATTTTATAGAAGCATTATGCCTATCATCTAAGGTATGTAATGCTCCTAATATAATAGGTGAAATGTGTTGTTCTGATGATAAAAATTATACAACAGGATATATAGCAAGTAAAAAATTTGGATATATAAGAGTTAAACATATGAAAGATATAGGTGAGGATAGAGGGGGAAGAATATTTTTATATGACCCTACTATAGATTCTAAATATACACTTGAAGATACTATAAAATATCTAGAAAATACCAAAGTGATAGTTAAAGACAAAGTCATATTTAAATAATAAATAAGGAGATATAATGGATAAAATAAAAGCAAAACTACAACAAATAAAAGAGAATAATCTTTATAGACAGATAAAATATTTAAATAAACCACAAGATAAATATACAACTATAAATAACAAAAAAGTACTTTTAATGTCTTCTAATAATTATCTTGGGATTTGCAATAATGAAGAGGTTAAAAAAAGCGCAATAGAATCTATTAACAAATATGGATTAGGTTCTGGAGGTTCAAGATTAACTACAGGTAGCTATGATTTACACAAAAAATTAGAAGAAAAAATAGCAAAGTTTAAAGGGTATGAAGATGCAATAATATTTAATACTGGGTATATGGCAAATATAGGAGTAATCTCAGCTATATGTGATGAAGATTATTATATATTTAGTGATGAATTAAACCATGCATCTATAATAGATGGGTGTAGATTATCAAAAGGAAAAACTATAGTATATAAACATAATGATATTAAAGATTTAACTAACAAGATAAATGAAATAAATCCAAAGCATGGGATAATAGTTACTGATAGTGTATTTAGTATGGATGGAGATATATGTAAACTAGATGAAATAGTTAAGATAGCTAAAAAACATAACCTTATATCTATAGTAGATGATGCACATGCTACAGGAGTAATAGGAAAAACTGGAAGAGGAAGTAGTGAGTATTTTAATATAAAACCAGATATAACAATAGGAACACTTTCTAAGGCAATAGGAAGTGAAGGAGGATTTGTATGTGCTAATAGTGATATTATTGATTATTTAATAAATAAATCAAGAAGCTTCATATTCTCAACAGCACTTTCTCCAGCAGTTATAGGAGCATCAATTAAAAGTTTTGAAATTATTGAAAATAATCCATACTTAGTTAAAAAACTAAAAGAAAATGTAGAATATCTATGTAAAGGTCTTAAGAATATTGGATTTGATATTAATAGAGAAACACCAATTATACCTATATTAATAGGAGATGAAAAAAAGGCAATTAAAATAAGTGAAAGTTTACTAGAAGAAGGTATACATATACCAGCAATAAGATATCCAACAGTAAAAAAAGGAGAAGCTATACTTAGAGTTACACTAATGGCAACTCATGATTTTTGTGATATAGATTTAGTAATAAATTCTATTAAAAAATTAATATAGTAAGAAAAATAACTATGATATGTTATAATGGATTAAAACGCCTAAGGAGGAAAATATGACAAATAGCCAAAACTTTAAGAGATATCTAAAAGAAAATGACTTAAAAGGATTAAAAACTATAAAAAAAGCAGAACTTCACAATCATTGTGGCTTAGGTATGAAATTTGATAATATACATAGTTATACAAAAGGTAAAATAAAAAGACCTTCTAAAGATATGAAGGGAATAAAAGGATTAGATGATTTTATATTTAATGAATATATGAATCATATAAAAACTAAAGAAGATTTTCTATGGACAATAGAAGCAACTATTAAAGATGCTATAGATGATAATATAGTAATACTTGAAGCTAGTGTAGACTGTCATGATATATTAAGATTTGAAAATGATAAAGATTTTTTTGATTGTATAGGAAGCTTAGTTGATAAGTACAAGGATAAAATAGATTTTAGACCAGAAATAGGTATAGCTAAAAGTATAAGTGATGAAAATCTTGAAAAACTAATACCTAAAATTATAGATAGTAAAGTGTTTAAGTCTATAGATTTATATGGAGATGAAGAAATAGTTGGATTTGATAGATATAAAATATACTATGATTATGCTAAAAAAAATGGACTAAAATTAAAAGTACATGCAGGAGAGTTTTTAGGTGCAGAAAATGTTAAAGAAGCTATAGAAATACTTAATATAGATGAACTTCAACATGGATTTAGAGCAGTTGAAAGTGATTATGTATTGGACATGATAAAAGAAAGAAATATAAGATTAAATATATGCCCTACTAGTAATATATATCTAGGGGCAGTAGATGATATAAAAAATCATCCAGTTAGAAAAATATATGATAAAAATATAAATATAAGTATAAACACTGATGATTTAATAGTATTTGATTCCACTGTAAGTGAAGAGTATTTAGTGCTTTATAATAATCATATATTTAATGAAGATGAACTTGATAAAATAAGAATAAATTCTTTAAGATAAATGCCATTTATATGGCATTTTTTTTATAAATATTTAGAGTACATTTATTATAAAGGTAGTTTTAATAAAAAAGCATAATTAAAATTACATTTTAGCAAAATAAAAAGTCTTTTATAAAAATTATAGTTTATTAACAAGTAAAATATTTGTATACTGAAATAGTAAGGTAAAATAATTAGAAATAGTAAAAGGATAGGGGAGTAAGATGAAAAACTATAATAAAACTAAATGGGGTATATGGTCTGTACTTACATTTTCTTTTGTAATAGCTTATTTTCTAAGGTTATCTACGGCAGTTATATCTGATAATTTATCCTTAGAATTAGGATTTAGTAATATAGAAATATCTAATATTGCATCATTTACTTTATATGCATATGCACTTATGCAAATACCAGGGGGAATACTTCTTGATAGATATGGACCTAGAAAAGTATGTAGTATAGGTATGCTTATAGGTGGAATTGGTTCTATATTGTTTGGATTTATAGAAGGGATAAAAGTAGCCTATCTATCTAGAGTAATGATAGGTGCGGGAGTATCTGTAACTTTACTTTCTGTGTTAAAGTTTCAAGGAAGTTGGTTTAAAAAAGAAGAGTTTACATCAGCTACAGCTAAGTTTTCTTTTATAGGGTGCTTAGGTGGTGTATTTGCAACATTTCCATTAGTATTTCTAAATGATATTATAGGTTGGAGAAATTCTTTTATATTAATAGGTATTATAGGAGTTTTATGTGGGATAGTAATATATTTAGTAGTTAGAGATACCCCAAAAGAATATGGATTTAAAGTTGATATAGAAGTTATAGAAGAAGAAAAATTAAATTTACTTAAAGGATTAAAGTCTGTATTTAGAAATAAAGCGACTTGGTATAATTCTTTAATTATGTTTTCTATGGTTGGTATAACTACCGCATTTAGTAGTTTGTGGATAGTATCGTATATTACAGATGTTTATGAAGTTAAAAAGAGTGTAGCAGCTTTTATTGCATCATTTTTGACTTATGGTCTTGTATTTGGTGCTTTATTTATGGATTATGTATTTGCTAGAATAAAAACTAATAAATTTAATGTTATAAAATTTGGCAACATAATAAATATATTCATATGGTCTTATATAATACTTATAAGTAATGTCAAGCCACCTATTTTCACTCTTCCGATATTATTTTTTATAGTCGGAACTATAAATATGAGTCATATACAAGCATTTAATGATGTTCAATATAAAAATGAAGAAAAATACTCAGGATTATCTACTAGCGTTGTAAATACTTGTGAATTTATAGGTAGCGGTATAATAAATTTATTTATAGCTTTTACTATAGATATGAATGCTAGTAATGTAGTACTTGGGTATAAAATAGGATTTGTGATATTTATAGCTATGAATATCATAGCTTTAATATCTGCTAACATGGGTATTAGAGAAGACAAAAAGGATTTAGCTATAAAGGTAAATTAATATTTAATTAAACAAAAACACTAATGTATAGGTAATTATAAATTCTTATACATTGGTGTTTTTTATTATATTAAAAATAATAACTTTATACATTTATTAGATAGTATAGGAATATTGTTTAATAAATAGAAACTTCTCTATTTAATAAAATTATGGAGTTGGTATAATGTTTGAATTATTTGAAAGTTTTACTAATTGGCTATGGACATATCCTGTTTTAGTTATATTAGTAGGTGGTGGTATAGTAATGACTTTCACGCTTAAGTTTTTTCAATTTACTAAGTTACCATTTATACTAAAACAGACTTTCGGGAAGATGTTCGCTAAAACTGATGGTGATGGGACTATAAGTCCATTTCAAGCAGCGACTTCAGCGCTTGCATCTACTATAGGAGCATCAAACATAATAGGAGTTCCACTTGCGGTAGCTACTGGAGGCCCTGGAGCTATTTTTTGGATGTGGCTTATAGCATTATTTGGATGCGCCCTTAAGTACTCAGAAATAATACTTGGTATAAAGTATAGGGTGAAAAATGAAGAAGGAGAGTATGTAGGTGGACCAATGTATTATATAAGAGATGGATTAAAATTGCCTTGGCTTGGTAGTTTATTTGCATTTTTCTTAATGATAGAAATAGCTCCTTCAATAGCAACGCAATCAGCATCTTTTGTTCAAAGTGCAGAAACTATAAATATAGCACCTATTGTATCTGGAATATTATTAGTTGCATTTGTAGGTTTTGTAGTATATGGTGGTATAAAAAGAATAGGAAAGATAACAGAAAAGTTAGTTCCTATAATGGCATGTCTATACATAGTTATGGCTTTAATAGTTATTGGTCTTAATTTTACTGAAATACCTAGAGCATTTATGCTAATAATAGAGAGTGCTTTTACACCTGTAGCAGCCTTTGGTGGATTCGCGGGTTCAGCAGTAGCATCTACCATAAAAGCAGGAGCAGCAAGAGGAGCTTATTCAAATGAAGCTGGTATGGGTACATCTACTATAGCACATAGTGCAGCAATAACTGACCATCCTGCAAGACAAGGTTTATGGGGAGTATTTGAAATAATAGTAGCTACATTAATAATATGTACTATGTCAGGATTTTTAGTATTAACAACAGATATATGGACGCAAGTTGGTGCTAGTAAGGCAGCAGCTATGCCAGCTATGGCAATGCAAACTGTATTTGGAAGTAGTTTTGGTGGAGGAATGTTAACTATTTGTATGCTTTTATTTGTATTCTCAACTATGATAGTAATAATATTTTACGGAGAAAAACAAGCTGAATATTTATTTGGAAGTAAGTTTGCTAAGGTTATGAGAATAGTTTACTTGGCATTTATAATGGTAGGTGCTTTAGTAGATTTAAGAAGTGTAATTGTATTATTAGATTTTACTTTAGCTGGAGTAATAGTTACTAATATGATAGGAGTTTTACTACTTAGAAAAGAAGTTAAAAAAGAGTCTGATAGCTTTTTTAACAATAAAGAGTTAATGAATAAATAGTTATTATAAATAAGTTTAGATTAAATGTTATTAACTGATTTATTTTTAAATGCATTACTATAATTTTTATATATAAAATTAGGGGGAATTTTTATGTGGTTAAACAGTGAAGAACTTAAAAGTTTGGCTATTGAGTTAGTAGGTCAAAATAGTGTATCAGGAACTAATAACGAAGAAAATATGGCAAAGTTAGTTTATAAAAAATTATCAGAACTAGACTATTACAAAGAAAATCCAAATCACCTATATTTAGTTCCTTTAAATGATAATTTAAATAGATATTTTGTGTGTGCACTTATGAAATCTAAAAAGCCGACTAAAAAAACATTACTTACAGTAGCGCATATGGATACAGTAGGAATAGAAGATGCAGGTAATTTAAAGGAATATATATTAAAACCATATGAGTATACTAAACGATTAAGAGATAATATAGATAATCTAGATGAAGATTCTAAAAAAGATTTATTATCTGGAGAATGGTTATTTGGTAGAGGTATAATGGATATGAAGACAGGTCTTTCTATACAAATGTCTTTAATAGAGTATTTTAGCAAATTAGAAGACTTTGAAGGAAATATAATGTTGCTTGCTGTACCAGATGAAGAAACAAATTCAGAAGGTGCAATAAATGCCATTCCTTTTGCTAATAAAATATTAGAAAAAGAAAATTTAGAAGCTATAACAGTACTTAATTGTGAACCAGATTTTGCATCTTATCCAGGTGATGACAATAAATATATATATCTAGGAACTTGCGGTAAACTACTTCCAGGTTTTTATGTAGTAGGAAAAGAAACTCATGTTGGAGAAAGTTTATCTGGAATAAATGCTAACTTAATAGCTAGTGAGCTTATAAGTAGATTAGATGTAAATACAGAATTTTGTGAAGACGTAAGCGGTGAAGTTACTATGCCTCCAACTTGTCTAAAATATAAAGACACTAAGGATTTATATAATGTCCAAACCCCAATATCTTCTATAATATATTATAATTTACAAACATTCAAAATGAATCCTAAAGAAGCCATAGATAAATTTAGGTATGTGTGTGAAGAATCTATAAATGAAGCTTATAATAAAGTTAAGAAATATCAAGAAATATACAAAAATAAAAGTAATTTGCCAGTAAAAGACATGGATTTAGATGTTAAAGTTCTTACTTTTGATGAATTTTATAGTCAAGTATTAAAAGATAATGGTGAGGATTTTAAAAGTCACTTAGACGAAATGATAAATATATGGATAGAAGATGAAACTTTAGATGAGAGAGATGTTAGTACAAATATTGTTAAAGAGGTTCATAAGTTTTCAAAAGATAGAAATCCTATGATAATAATATTCTTTGCACCACCATACTATCCGCATGTAGGACTTGATGAGAGCAGAGAATTTGATAAAAAGCTTATCAAAGTAGCTGATAAAATAATAGAAAAAGGCAAGAGAGAGTATAACGTAGATATTAAAAAACAAAAATACTTCCAAGGATTATCTGATTTAAGTTATTTTGCACTACAAGATGCAGATGATGTTATAGACTTTTTAAAACCTAATATGCCTTCACTTGGGTACAAATATAAGTTACCACTAGAAGATATTAAAAAATTAAATCTTCCTGTTATAAACTATGGACCTCATGGAAGAGATCCTCATAAGTTTACTGAAAGAATATTAGTAGACTATTCTTATGAGGTAGCTCCAAAACTTATAAGAGATCTAGTTTATGAGATATTTAATATAAAATAAAACAATAGAAATATAAAAAGCTATCTATTAATGATAGCTTTTTATATAAGCAAATTTATATATAGATGTAATATAAATTTGTTTATATAATTTTAAATTGTAGTAGAATATTAAATATAGACAAATAAAAAATGAGGAGCACATGGTATGGACAAAAGAAAAAAAATTATAATAAGCACCATAGTAGGAGTTTTAATCATAAGTGGCTTTTTTATATTTAATAAGAAAGAAGAAAAAGAAGTTACTATAACCCCTACTAAAAAAGAAGAAAATGTATCAAATAAAACAGAAAGCATAGAATTTTTAGAGGCAGTGGCTGGAATTAAAGCAAATAACGTAGAGATAATAAAAAATCCAGTAGGTATAAAAGGTGAATTTATAGTACCTAAAGAAGCTATTTTAAATGGAGTTAATTATTTTCTAGAAAAAACTAAAAATAATAAAATAAATAAATTAAGTATAAATATAGAAGATGGATATATAAAAGCAAGAGTAAATTATGAAATAATGAAAAATATAACCACTCCAATAGAAGTTAAAGTTATACCATCTTTAAATAAGGATAAAGATTTAGTATTAAATATAGAAGAAGTAAAATTACTTGATTTAAAGATAGCTAATTTTATAGTAGATATGGGATTAAATAGTTTTATAAAAGATTGGTTCCCAAAGGAAAAAGGTATATTAGTAGATTTTAATGAAGGAAATGTGATAGTACATAAAGAAAATTTCAAAGATATAAAATTAGAAAAGATTAAATTAAACTCTAAAGGACTTAATATTGATATGATAATAAACTTAGAAAATATAATGCTAAAAGAGTCAAAATAAAGCTTTGTATTAGGGTTATATGAGTTATAAAAAGGAGGCGATTATTTGTATAAACAAGGGGCAGTAATTTATTTTTCAGGAACAGGAAATACAGAGTACGTAGCAAAATTATTTAAGGAAAATTTTGAGTTAAGAAATATAAGTATAGATCTTATAGATATACAAAAGCATAATAAATTAGATAGAGAGTATGATTTTTATATATTTGGTGGACCAATACATGCTGATATGATACCTGATATTTTAATAGACTGGATAAAAAATATAAAAGATACAAATAAAAAATGTATAATATATTCAACACTTGCAGATAAAGAAGACAAACAAGGAAGAAAATATCTTGGTAAAGTAGTTAGTAAAAAAGGATTTGAAGTATTAGTGGATGAAGCTATTTCTATGCCAAATAATTACTATGTAGCTTTCTTTAAAAGAGATAGTGAAGAAGAAATAAAACAAAGCATAGTAAATGCAAAACCAAAGGTAGAGGCTATAGTAAATAAGTTTTTAGAAGAAAATTTAAAAATTATAAATTATAGTAAAAAGGTATTTAGCAGTAAAATAGTTTATGATATGTTTTTATTGTATACTAAAAAATTTCCTAAAAAGAAATTTTCATTGGATAAAGATAAGTGTATAGACTGTAATATATGTGAAAAAAATTGTCCTACTAATAATATATCTATGAATAATAAGCAATTGACATTTAAAAATCAGTGTATAGGATGTTTAAAGTGTATACATAGATGTCCTACTAATGCTATTTTATACAAAAAACAAAACTTTAAACAATACAATATAAACAAATATATGTAAAATAAAAGATATAGAAGCTAGCAAAAGCCTCTATATCTTTTTTTATATATCACTTATACTTTTAACCTTTTAACTATTTTCAGTGGTTTAATATATAATAAAAATATTGAGTAATTCTAAATTGAACTTTATATTTTTAAAGAAGAAAACAATTGCAAATTTATAGTTAAAAGTTTATCAATTTAGAAATGAAGTAATCACAGTAATAAAAATAAAAGAAAAATTATTTTTTTAAAATCTTCTTATTAATCTTTCGTTTGAATAAAATTTAATCAATTATTCAAAAAAATCAAAAATTGAAAAGTTATTAAAAATAATTAATGAATTAAATGATTAAATGATTTGAAAATACTAGTATCAAAATAAAGTAAACACATTGAAAAATGTAGTATTAGTATATGTTAATTTTGAAAAGGCAAATACTTATGCAAAGAAAAAAATATATAAAAATGAAAATTAAAATTAATAAAAAATCAATTTTTAGAAAAATAAAATAAGTTACAAAATAGAAAATATTGTGAAAACACTGCAGAGTATTGTCGAAATAGCTTGTCGAATGTTATAATTTTATCATCCCTTAAGTAATACAGATGAAATTACAAAAGGAATAATCAAAAATAAATATTATGAGGTGCAAAAATGGGAAACAACACAAGTAGTGCAAAGAAACTTACTTTAATGTCATTAATATTAATGATATTTACATCAGTGTTTGGTTTTGCTAACATGCCAAGATCATACTACTTAATGGGATATGGAGCTATACCTTGGTATATACTAAGTGCATTAGTATTCTTCATACCTTATGCATTCATGATGGCAGAATACGGATCATCTTTCAAAAATGAAAGTGGTGGTATGTATTCATGGATGGAAAAATCTGTAGGACCTAAGTATGCATTCATAGGAACATTCATGTGGTATGCTTCTTATATAATATGGATGGTTAACGTATCTTCAGGTATATGGATACCGTTTTCGAATGCCATATTTGGAGCAGATATAACTCAAAGTTGGAGTTTATTTGGATTAAGTTCAACTCAAACTATAGGAATACTTGGTGCTTTATGGATAGTATTTGTTACAGTAGTAGCAAGTAAAGGTGTTGAAAAGATAACAAAGGTTACTTCTATAGGTGGTACATTTGTTGCCTTATTAAACATAGTATTATTAGTTGGAGCATTAGCTGTAGTTATATTTAACGGTGGAGAATTAGCTCAACCAGTAAACAATTTTGCAGATGCATTTTTAACTTCTCCAAACCCTGCTTACCAAAGTCCATTAATGGTATTATCATTTGTTACATTTGCAATTTTTGCATTTGGAGGACTTGAAGTTTTAGGAGGATTAGTTGACCAAACTGAAAATGCTGAGAAAACATTCCCTAAAGGTCTTGCTATATCTGCTATAGTTATATCTATAGGATATGCTATTGGTATATTTGCATGTGGTATGTTCACTAACTGGGCTGATATACTATCAGACAAGAGCGTTCACATGGGTAACGTTGCATATGTTTTAATGCAAAACTTAGGATACCAATTAGGACATGCTATGGGAACTACTGATGCTGTAGCTATGCAAATGGGTGCTTGGACAGCTAGATTCGTTGGTTTATCAATGTTCTTAGCATTCATGGGAGCATTCTTTACATTAACATATTCACCACTTAAAACTTTAATATCTGGTTCACCTAAAGAAATATGGCCAGGTAAGTTTGCTGAGATGAAAAATGGTATGCCAGTAAACGCTATGAAAGTGCAAGCTATAATAGTTATAGTTATAATATTAGTAGTAGCATTTGGTGGTAAAGGAGCAGCTGACTTCTTTAATATATTAGTTCTTATGACTAACGTAGCTATGACTATACCATACTTATTCTTATCATCAGCATTCCCAGCTTTCAAGAAAAAGCAATTAAATGGTGAAGTTGATAAAGCATTCGTAGCTTACAAGAAACAAGGTGCTGCAACACTTGCTGCTTGGATAATAGGAATAATGGTTGGATTTGCTAACTTATTCTCAATAGTACAACCTGCAATAGATGGAAAGTTCTTTGATACAATAATGATGATATTAGGACCAACATTATTTGGTTTAATAGCGTTCTTATTATATAGTAGATATGAAAAGAATCATTTAAGCAAAAATAGTACAAAAAAAGCAAGCTAGAATATAACTGATTAGTAAAATAAATTTCATGTTTGAAACTTTTAAAATATAGCTATTTAAGTTTAACTTAAGTAGCTATATTTTTTGTATATAATTTAAAGAATCATCTAAATTATTAAATGTTTTTCTAGGTATTATAAGTCTTTCTATATTATTGCCAACAGTATAAAAATCAAATATTTTATCTATTCTTATTTCTATAAAATCATCAATATAACTTATATATATACATTTAGTATATTTAAAGTAGGTTTTAATAATTACTGCTTTAGTACTAGTAGTTTTTATTAAGGTATAGTCATATAGATTTAAGTTTTTTTCTAGATAATTTATATAGTCATCCATATAATTCCTCCTTAGAATATATTATAATTAGATTATTGACAAAAGATAAAAAAATAATCTATAAAACATTAAATTATATACTTAAATAGATTAAAATAGCTATTATTAATTTATGTTTCAATAACAAAAAGGTTGATTTGTCCATTTTGCCAATGGTTTTACAAAACTTGTAAAATAAATAACAATTGTGTATGATAAAATTATTAATATGAAATTCATGGAGGGCAAATATGAAATTAGTAGATTTAAACAATTACATATTAAATGATTTTGATAAGAATATCTTCAAAAGAATGACTAAAGATAGTGAAGTAAATTTAAATAATTATGTTTGTAGCGTTATATGTGATTTAGTAAACTTTATACCTATGGGGGAAGAATTAAAAAAAGAAACAAAAGAAAATATAAAAAACTGTGATGAAGTAGAAGTAGGTGAAATAGCCACTTACACAAGTTTAATACCTTATGTTCAATTAGAACTTAAAGATAATAAAGATGTGGCTATAATTGCTAATAGCTTAGTTGAAAAGCTTATAAGTTATATAGTGGGATACTTAAGCAAAGAAGAGTTTGATAAAAACTTAGAAAATATTCAAGGTATGTTAAATATTTCTTATATGTTTTATGATGGGCTAGTTAAATACTTTACTTTTAATAGAGAGTATATAGTAAGTACAATAGATAAAAATATTAAATAATAAAAATGCTGGATAAGGTAATGGGCCTTATCCAGCATTTAATTATTTATTAAGTTTAAAATAAAACATGTTATACAAGAGATGTAAGTTGATTAGTATTTACACATTGATTAAAGTAATTATACAAATCTTCTTCTTTTTTGAATAAAGGCAGATTCATATTTTTATGAACTTTTACAAGCCAAGGGATATTTAATCCTACTTCTTCAATAATATTAGCTTCTTTAAAAACTTCCATACAATTACCTTCAATAACAATACTACCTTTATTTAAAACATATATATAATCACAAATCTCATATATTAAATCCATATCATGACTTGAAATAACTACTTTAATTCCATTATCGCATAAATTTTTTAAAATATTTACTATAGCTTTTGTGCTTTTAGGGTCAAGTCCTGCTGTAGGTTCATCTAAAAGAACCACTTTATTTTCCATAGCTATAACAGAAGCTATAGCCACTCTTTTTTTCTGACCATAACTTAAAAAGTGGACTGGTTTATCTATTAAATCTAAAGCATTGACTAATTTTAATGCATTATGTACTTTTTCTTTTATTTTATCTTCGGGTACACCTATATTTCTTAGTGAAAAAGCAACATCATCGTATACTCTTGAATAAAATATTTGCTTATCTGGATCTTGAAATACTATACCTACTTCTTTTCTTAAATTGTACAAATCTTTCTTTTTATATGAAAGTTCTTTATTGTTATAAAATATACTTCCTTCAGAGGGCTTTAATATACCTACTAGATTCATAAATAAAGTAGACTTACCAGAACCATTAGCTCCAATTATCCCAATCATATTTCCTTTTGAAAAATCTAAATTTATATTGTTTATTGCCTTATTTTCTTTTTCATATTTGTATGTTAAATTATTTACCTTAAACATGATATTCTCCTATATATGAAATTTCCCATCATACAATTTCATATCTAAGGTTATACTCATATCTTCATATTTTCTCATCATTCTAAAGAATAAGATTTTTATAAGTAGTGCTGTTGAGTTATAAGAATTTTTTAGATTTATATAACCAAATCTTAATTCTTGAGATTTATAAATATCTTTTATTTCTTCTAAAAATATGAATATGAATCTATATGTCAAAACCATAAGTTCTACTAATGTATCTGGGATATGTAATTTTTTTAATATAATTATTAATTGGTTAAATGGTGTAGTAAGTATTAAAAAATAAATAGATATAACTGAACTTATAGCTCTTAGTAATATATAAATTGAGTTTTTAACTGAAAATAAAGTTGTTCCTATATATAAGTTAAAAACTTTGATGTTAAATATAAAGCCTTGATTTTCAAATGATATGTTAATCATATTAAGTATAGTTCCTATAATTAAAAAATATATAGGTATCCTTAAACATTTTATATATAGTTTAATATTAACTTTTGCTATAAAAATGATTAAAAAGCTTACTATTAACATTACCAAAAAATGAAGCATTATATTATTTATAATTACAGAAATAGTTAAGGCTAAAAAGCTAATAAGCAATTTAGCCATAGGGTTAGTATTTCTTAAAGCATTTGTATATGCACATTTATCAATTTCCAGCATTTATTTTTTTTCACCTTTTTTTCTTCCTAGATAGTAGCCTATAAATCCAGCTCCTATAGCTGCTTGTGTAGAGAATAGTAAGCTCTCTATTTCTCCACTAGGTGGCTCGTATAAGCTACTAAACCAAGGTTTATAATCCGGATTTATCTCTGTTATTAGGCCCTCTGCCTCTCCATCAGCACCACCATATTCAGCTGATGAATTTAATAATAAAGGAGTTATTATAAGTATTATGGTTAAAGCTAATAATATTAAATTTTTATTTCTAAGTTTGTTTTTAGTTTTAGAATTTGTACTCATTAATTTCAACTCCTTCTTCATTTTGTGTTATTAAATTATATACTAAAGTAGTTAATAATCCTTCTGCTATAGCTATTGGTATTTGAGTCGTGAAAAATACTCCTAAAAATTTAACTAAAGACATCATAACTCCTCCACTAGGGTCAGGGAATGCTAGTGCCAATTGAGTTGCTGTTACTGTATATGTAGCTAAATCACCTAAGGCTGCTGCTAAAAATACACTCATTCCAACGTTTACATTTCTTTTTCTACAAAGTTTAAATATAAAATATGACACTATTGGTCCAACTATTGCCATTGAAAATGCATTAGCGCCTAAAGTAGTTAATCCTCCATGTGCAAGTAATAATGCTTGAAATAATAAAGCTATTGTTCCTATTACTGCCATAACAGCTGGTCCAAATAATATTGCACCAAGACCTACTCCTGTAGGATGTGAACAACTACCTGTTAAAGACGGTATTTTTAGTGCTGATAACACAAATACAAAAGCTCCTGCTAAGGCTAATAAAACCTTCTTTTTAGGATCTTGCTTTACTATGGTATTAATAGATTTTAACCCATATATGAAAAATGGAATAAATACTATTGTCCAAAGTATAGACCATTTTGCGGGTAAATATCCTTCCATAATATGCATAGCACTAGCATTTAATGGATTTAAAATGATAAGTAGCACACCTGCTACTAATGATAGTGGTAAAAAATTCATCTTTATACCTCACTTTCAAAGTTTATTAAATTTTTATGTGATAAATTAATGTAAGTATATAATGGGTAAAGACGAAATTTGATTTGCTTTAACTAGATGTCTAAAATTTATATTATTCATAATCAAAAATTAGATTAGTTTGATTAGATATATTTAATTTTAAATTAAGTTATCAAAACTATATACATTCAAAATTAAATAGATTTTGTCACGAACTAAAAAATCCTAATCATTGGATTAGGATTTAAATAACTTTCTAATTAATACCTATTTATTAAAAATAAGGTATTATTCTTTATTATTTTCCTTCACCCCGAAGAATATAATTTAAGTATTATAGGCAGGTCTCCTGGCTTAGCTTCATTTTACTACTTTCCCTTCCCATAATAAATTACAGTGGTTTTGAAAGTTTCATCAGCTTTACAGTAGCGGGGGCTGCAGAGGAATCTAACCTCTTTCCCTATTAATTTTAATTAAAAAAACCTAAAATACAAATTTTTAATTTATCACATATTTATATAATACTACAACTTTTATTATATTCCTCTATTTTTTATAAAAAAATATTAAAAAATTTAATTAAATCTTAAAATATATAGATTTATAAATAATATTTATTTAAAATTTATTGACTAAGAACAAACTAACTGTATAATATGTATATATACAGTATATACATATTATACAGAAAGGAGATAAAATGAACATAATAATTTCAAATGCTTCTGATTTACCCATATATATGCAAATAGTAAATCATATAAAGAAGAACATATTAAGTGGTACTTTAGAAGAAGGAAAAGCTCTACCATCTATAAGAGCATTAGCTAAAGATTTAGGAATAAGTTTTATAACTACTAAAAGAGCTTATGAAGAATTAGAAAAACTAGGACTTATAAACACCGTACCGGGAAAAGGTTGTTACGTATCTTCTTTTAATAAAGAACTAGTATATGAAGCTAAAATGAGAGAGATAGAAGAAAAGTTAGAAGAATCTATAAATCTATCTAAAATGATGGGTTTATCAAAAAGTGAATTAATAGAAATATTAGAGAGTCTATACGAGGGGGAGTAATATGTTAAGACTAGAAAAGGTAAGTAAAGACTTTGATAAATTTAAGTTAGAAGATATATCTTTTGAATTAAAAGAGGGATATATTATGGGACTTATTGGTCATAATGGTAGTGGAAAAACTACTATTATAAAATTAATAATGAATTTACTTAATGTGGATAGTGGAAATATATATTATATGGGAGAAGATATAAATAAAATTTCTAAAAAATTTAAAGAAGAAGTAGGATTTGTATATGATGAATTATATTTTTACGAACATCTTAAGGTTAAAGAATTTAAAAATATAGTTAAAAGTTTTTACAAAAACTTTGAAAATAACAAATTTGATAATTATTTAGAAAAATTTAAAATAGATAAAGACACTAAAATAAAAAACTTATCAAAAGGGCAAAGTATAAAATTAATGCTAGCAAATGCACTAAGTCATAATGCTAAGTTACTAGTACTTGACGAGCCAAGTAGTGGACTTGACCCTATATTTAGAAAAGAAATGATAAGTATAATTCAAGAGGAATTGGAAAGCGGAGATAAATGTGCTATATTTTCGACACATATATTAACTGATTTAGAACAATGTGCAGATTATATAACACTTATAAAAAATGGGAAATTAGTATTAAGTGAAAGTAGTGAATATATAAAAGAAAACTACAAGGTAATAAAAGGAAGTAAAAAAGAATTAGATGATAGTAATATAAATTTTATAAAAAGAGAAGACAAAAATTACTATAGTCAGGGGCTATTTATAGAAAGTGGATACGAAACTACTAATAATATAAGTATAGCAACTATAGAAGATATTATATATTTTATGGGGAGAGATTAAAATGATTAATATTATAAAAAAAGATTTAAGGGCATGTTTTATGACAGATTTTAAAACTATTATAAAGTTAGTAGTAGGGCTTTTTATATTTTCATCTATATTAATGGGATTATCTAGTGTAGCAATTCCATTATTTTTAAGTTATATGTTTATATTTAGAAGCTTTTATTTAGATGAATCTAATAAATGTGATTATTTTTTTAATAGTATGCCAATAGATAAAGAAGATATAGTTTATAGTAAATATATAGTATCTACATTAATTATAGTATTATCTATATTATTTACTTATTTTTATTCAAAAATATTAAAGCATATATTTTATGCAGACTTAATGAATACTCAAACAATGTTAAGTACTTTAAATATATTACTTATACTAGTATCTGTATCATTTCCTATAATGTTTAAATATGGATACAAAAAATCTTATATACCTATAAATTTAGTAATGGGTATTATACTTGTATTTAGTTTATATATAACACTAAAGCCAAGAGCTGATATACATATAGAGGGACAAGAAAATTCAATTATAAGTGATCCTAAGCTACTTATTATAAGTGGTATTTGCTTAGTTATTTACATAATATCTATGTATATATCTACTAAAATATACAATAAAAAAGAAGTAGCACTTTAAGGGGGACAATATGAATAAAAAGTTTATAAAAGTAAGTACTATAGTATTAATACCTATAATACTTTTAATAGGATTTAGTGTATTTTATGTTAAGGATATAAATGATTACTCTGATGATGAGTTTGAAGAAAGGCTAAAAATAGAATTTAAAAATTATAAAGAAGATAAATATAGCCATATTTTAACTATAAAGATAACTAATAATTCAAAAGATATAGCTAGTTTATATGATATGGATCTTTCTTTTGACCATACAGAAAAATTTATGGAGGAATTTGGAGGAATAAGTCCAAGTGATGTAAGAATTGTAGGTCGTGAAGAAGATAGGTTTGAAGAAGGTTATAAGATGGGGATAGACCCAGGAAAAAGTAAAGATATAGTATTTAAAATACCAAAGGGACTTAGTTTAGATGAAAAAGTATTTGATATAAAACACCCTATAATAAACTACAATGCAAGTTTTTATAAGTTTAGAACTTCATCAAACTCACTTATGATAGGAAGTGGAAGTGAAGGTGGAAGTAAAACTTTATTCTTAGAGGAGTATTAAAAAAAAGAGTAGGTTATACTAATAAAAAGTATTTAAAAGGATGGTGTTTTATGAATAACTTTTCTATGATGCTTATTGGTATTATACCTATGATTATATGTTTGATTTTATGGATAATGCTTATATATGCATTATTTTTAGGAATAAAAGCTTTGAAAATATATATAAATAAAAATATTTAATAAAATTTGCTTTAGTTGTTTCATAATGACTTATTATATTGCTTAAAATAGCTATCTGTATAGATAGCTATTTTTTATTCTCTAGGAAAAAATATATATAACTTCAACTATTAATAAATCAATAGAAAAATCAAAGATAGTGCTGACAAGCAATAATGTATAATAAACATCATATAAATATAAAGGGATATAGTGTACTTAAAAAGTAAATCATATAGGAGGGAATATGAAAACTTGTAAAAATTGTAATAATCATTTAGATAAAGACCAAAGATTTTGCAATAAATGTGGATATGACACTTTAAAAGATGATCTTAAGAAAAACAATCTAAAAAACATAATAATGATAGTAGTATTTATACTTGTAGTAATAGCTTTAGTAGTATTTTCACTAAAAGATAATATAGTACAAAGTTATTATATAAAAAAGGGGGATGGTGAAAATCAAAGTAAAGCTATAAACTACTACATAAAAGCCCTAGATGCAAAATATTCTGATGAAGTAGTACAAAAGCTAGAAAGCAAAATAGAGGAAAGTGAAAATTCAGAAATGGAACTTAGTAAGTTAAAAGGTATAGTTAAAAAGGATGACTTAAATAGCATGTATCTAAATGTATACATTCAAAAAGCTAAGGAAAATTTTAATAAAGAAAATTACAAAACTACAAGAAAGTATTTAGATCTAGCTAAAGATTATAATTATGATATAGAAACTTTTGAGTACTATGAAGACTTAGTAGCTATAGAAAATGAAGCGAGTGAAAGAGAAAAAGAAGAAAAACTGGATAAGGCTAAAGAAGAAACTAAAGAAAAAGAAACTGTATATATAGTAGAAAATAATCATTTTGCCTATAATTATGATAGCGCTTATGGAAATGATGAGAGTTATTTTATAATACCAGATAGTCATATAAGATACTTAAGTAAGGAAGAATTATTAAATTATAATAAAAGTCAGCTTGGATATATAAGGAATGAGATATTTGCAAGGTATGGATATATATTTAAAAATGATGTATACAACAACTATTTTAACTCTATGCCTTGGTATTACCCAGATAGTACTTTTTCTGGAAATATAGAAGATTTAAATGATATAGAAAGGTATAATATAGAACTTATAAAAAGTTTAGAATAGAAAATATAGTTAATCATTACTTAATAGTAGAACTATTTATTACAAATATTTATATTTTCATATAAGAAATAAAATATTTAATATAAATATAAAGAGTAAGCTAGGTTATTTATTATATAAATTAACTTACTCTTTTATTATAAACTTATAAACTAAGCTTTTGTTTTAGTTTCTATATTTTCTTCATCTAATTTCTTAGTTTTTAATAAACATATAGCACCAACTACTATAAAGAAGAACCCTCCAATAATGCCAACAGGAGCGGGACCTATAAACATGTTAGGATTAGGTATAGATAAGAATATAACGCCCGCTGATGCAAAACCATTTAAACTACCATGAGCAAAAGTAGCTGGAATACAGCTTTTAGTTTTTATAGTTATATAATTAAATATAGCACCAGTCATTATGCAAAATACAACCATAGCAAATATTCCTATAAATGGAGCACCAATATATCCTACACCATAGTTATGTCCCATAGCTATCATAGGCGCGTGCCATATACCCCAAATAACACCAGCTATTAAACTAGATTTAAAGTAACTATTATTTTCTATTAATTTAGGTAACAAATATCCTCTCCAACCTAACTCTTCTCCAAGACAAGGGATAAAGTTTAATATAGGTGATAAAAAAATACCAACAAATAATTGGATAATCATAGCAGATTTAAGCTCTAAATCACTTGGAAGTGCTTGACCTAGTGATTGTAATTGAAGCTTAAGATTTTCCACTCCATTATTCATGCTTAAATCAAGATGAGATGGAAAGATTATAAAGTATAAAGCTGAACCTAGTATAATTAAAATTACAGGTGAAAAATATCCTATAAAGTAGTACTTTATATTTTTTTTGAAGTTTGGCTTTATCCAAATTTCTTTAAAACTAGATTTTGTAATTAAAGTTGTAATCAATACAGATAAGGCAGGCATCATCATGCAAAGTATCAGACCGATAGATGCAAAAGGTCCAGTTAGCCCCCCACTTTTAAATATTATAAATGTTATTGACCAAGTTAGAAAAAAAGTTATTAATAAAAATATGTTTACCTTTTTCATTTTAAAAACCCCTTTATAATTATTGTTTTGTAAATTTTATTAAGTGATGATAGCTTATAAGTTTTATTATATAGTTATATTAAATTATGCTAATTTTATAAATTATTTTAGTGAATTGTTAATTATGAAGAGCATTAGAGTTTAAGCTTTAAGGATATAATATATCCTTAAAGCTATTAGTTATACTGCAAGTAATGCAATTAATATCAGTATAAATGGAAGTATAAAAAATATTTTACCTTTTAAATGACCGATATTTATAGTCCATCCAACACCAAATCTTTTGTTCACAAATAATGATGGGTCATTAGGATTATTGTAAAAAGTCCCCCATATCCATAAATCATCTTCATCGTCAATAGAATATACGGCGTCCTTAGATTTAACTGGTGATTTATAGTATATATAAGTTAAGTATATAGATGATAGTATAATTAATATAGTACAAACTATCATTATAGCTTGATTTATATCACCAGAGTGAGCTATAGCTATTATTATATTTATAAATAAAATTTGAGTAAGAGCATTTAGTATAAAAAATGCTAAACCACTTTGATTTAAAAATCTAAGGTTTGCTTTTTTACTATTTTCAAAATCTTTGCTAGATAGCTTTATACGAGATTTTAAAGAATAGACAGCTGAGATATATATTATAATTGATATACCAACTTGCATACTTATCATTCCAAATACACTCATAAATGATTTTTCAGTAAAACCATCAGCCTTTCCATTAAATCCCCAGTGGATAGGAATTATATCAGCCATAGAGTTGTATTTAGTTAAAGCATAAATACCAACAATGAAAACTATAATCATAGGTATAGTATATAATATAGAGTATTTTTTTATGATTCTATTTTTTTCATTTAAAAAGTCAGTATCTAATATAATATTAGTTTTTTCTAATTCTATATCATCAACCGTTGACACTAACCTTCCTTTTAAGGCCTTTACTTTATTATAAACATCTATATATATGGCAAATTCATATATAGTAAATCCTAGTATTGGAACTATAGAAGATCCTACATAGTTTTTAAGAACATATATCATAAATAAGCAAAGCAAAACAGATACTATAAATCCAAGGGTCAATAAACTTTTAAACCTCTTATCTAATCTCTTAAATTCATCTTTAGTAAAATAATCACTATTTAAGCTAACTCCATAAAATTGTCTTTTACCACTTAACGCTTGTGTAAAATAAGTAAGTACATATACTAATGCTAAAATAGGTAAATTAATAATTAAAGCCAAAGTATTATTCATAGTCTTTCACCTCATATTTATCAAATAATTTGATACTATACTCTAAAAATTCCTCACGAGAGATACCTAAAAGATAACTTTGTGCTACTAATAAATCTAAATTTGATTTTATATTTTTATCATTAGTATCATTTTTCTGTAGAGGAAGAGAATTTACAATAGCTCCTTTTCTTCTATCTATATTTATGTAACCCTCATCTTTTAGTAAATTATATGCTTTATTTACTGTGTGTAGATTAACTCCAATTTCACTAGCCATATTTCTGACAGATGGAAGTGATTCATTTATTTTTAAATCACCACTAGCAATTGATTTTATTATTTGTTCCCTTATTTGGGTATATATAGGAACCTCGCTATTAAAATCTAAATCTAAAAGCATATTACACCTCCAAATCTATAAATTCTATTTGTTATATATATTATATAACAGATAGGTAGTGTGTTACAACTAAAATAAATTTATTTAATACAATTTATTAAAAAAGTTTAAGAGATTTTAAAAATATTAGACGTAGTATATAGTATATAGGGGAGGATATATATGGAAAAAAGAATGATTAAGAAAATAAAAAGAAAAGACCCAAAAGGTCTAGATTATATAATTAATACCTATAGTAGTAAGGTTTATTTTTTAGTAAATAAAATAATAGGCTTTTATGGGAAAGAAGAAGTAGAAGAGTGCGTAAGTGATGTATTTTATAAGGTGTGGGAAAGTATAAATGAATTTGATGAAAAGAGAGGAGATTTTAGCAAATTTATATATATGAAAACTAAATACTTAGCATTAGACTATAAAAGAAGATTGGAAAAAAGCAAGTTACATAATAATTTAGAAAAAGATATATCAAATGATATAAGTATAGAACATATAGCTCTTGATAGAGAAAGTAGTGAGGAAATAGTAAAAGTTATAAATAGCTTTAAAGAACCTGATAAAACTTACTTTTATCTTAAATATTTTATGTATTATAAGATTGATGACATAGCTACTAAATACAAAACCACGAGGGCATCAGTAGAAAATAGACTATATAGATGTAGGTTAAAAATAAAAGAAATGTTAGAGAGGAGGTATTAATATGAAAGATAAGTATACACAAAAATTAATTGAAGGTATTGATAATATAGATAAATTAGATTTTAAATTTGATGACTTCAATGAAGATATAAAATTAGATGAAAAAGATATAGAAAATATAAAGAATAAAGCCTATGAGAAAATAGATAAATCTAATTTAAAAAAATACAAAAATAAAAAAATAAGAACTTTAGTAGCATCTATATCATTAATATTAATAATAGGAACTCCTACAATAAGAGCATTAGTGGACCATCTATATAAGTATGATATTTCTAGTGGAAAAATAATAAAAAGTGAAGAAGCTGTATATATCCTAAGAGAACCTATAACTAAAAAAGTAGGTGATGGAAGTATAACAATAGATAGCTTTTATATAGATACAAAAGACGAAAATATAATAATAAATGAAACTGCAAAAAATATAAAAGGATTTGAATATATTAAAAGTGAGTTAATAGTAAATAACAAAGATATAATGAAGGATACTTATACAAAGTTAGATGAAAATACTTGGACAAAGCATACAGGAACATATCTTAATAATAAGTACAATAAAAATGATAAGGTTAAATACATTATAAAATTAAGAGATAAAAATGATAATATAACTAAAGTTGAATTTGATATAGACTTAATAGAAGCAAAATCAGTTGAAGAATACAATAAAAATGTCCCGAAAGATACTAAAAATGATATAACACTAAGTGCCTTAACTACTCAGGAAAATAATAATTTATATGTAGATTTTATGGCGATACCTAAAAATGAAAACATGAATTTTGAAGTAGATAACTATGGGAATGATATAAATAAAAATATAGGTAGTGGCATATATTTAATAGATTCTAATGGGAAAAAGATAGAAGGAGAATATGTTCTAGAAGGTATTAGTAACAATAGATTTAAATTTAATACTAAAGAATTAGAAAAGCCTTATAAGATAGAAGTAAGTAGTATTGATATAGGTATTAATAGAGAGGGACAAAAGCTTAAAAGTACAAAGGTAAAATTACCGAAGCTAAAAGTTAATGAGAAGTTAGAAATTTATAAAACTATAGATATCAAAGATAAAAATAATGAGTTAACATTTAAAAACAGCAAAGTAATAATCGAAAGTGTAGAAAGGAAAATACTAAACAAAGAAGATGTTTATAATATAAAGATTGCTTATCCAGATAACAAAGATAATAATGTGAAGCTAAATTATATAAGTATAGATCCTATACCGAGTATATTGGGTGGATTTAAATCTAATTTTGTTAGTTCATCACAAGATGCCATAAAAGATGGGATGTATGGAAATATTGATATATATATGAGTAATAAAGGTATAAATAAACCCAGAGGTACGGAATTTAATATGTCACCATCTGATTATACAGTAAATGGACCTTGGGTAATAAAGTTAATTGATTAGAAAAATAACTCTATGAATTATAATAAGACGGGGTATATACCCTGTCTTTTTAGATTAAATAAGTATAATTACAAAAATATTCAGAAAATATTTCTTGGGAAATTTATATTAATTATTTAAACATAAATCAATATCACTTGCACTTATTTTTTAATGGTGCAAATTTTTATAGTATTTACTGTATTTATGAGGAGACAATGATAGAATTATTTTATCAACTCCATTAGCAACTTTATAAATTGCATTTATGGATTTGTCAGACTCAGTATAAGAAATAGTATAGAAGAGAGTCTATAAAACATAGACATCAAACTATTATATAAAGAATTTATAACTTAAAAAAGTAAAATTAATGTTAACATAATATTTGAAATTGTAAACTATAGATATCTAAACAAGATACTAATTATAATGCGTAAAGAATTAAGGTGTAAAAGATTAATATAGCTAGGTAAATCTGTAGTAAGTAGAATAATAAAATAAATGCAGTAATTACCTGGTAGGATTAAATAATGGTATATAAAAAAGGAGGTTTTTGCAAAATTTTTATTTATCACTAAAATCCAAAAAAGTATTATCATAGTACTAACTTTAAAGTTAAAATAATTATCTTTGCAATCTGGAATATATTTATTAAAAAAAGATAATATAGACTAATAAATTGGATAATAAATATACTTAGAAATATATATAGTTATATATAATGGGGTTAAATAAGAAAACACTGACAAAAACATAAAAATAATAATACATGGTGTTAGATTTAATTTAAGTTTAAATAATCATAGATGCAAAAACTTCAAGTAGACTAGGATTAAAGTAAAGAAAAGAACTTTGAAATAAAGATAGATTTACGGATGAAAGTGTAGAAGAAATATAGAAAATAGCTAGTAACTATAATTTCCCCTCTTATATTTAGATTCTCTAACTTAGACTTAGATGTTACTTAACCATACCAAAATGTCAAAAATAATATAGCATTAGTGAGCGAATTGATGGTTGACTTATTAGCCATGTATCAATGGTAAAATTAAAAATAAATGTATTTGATTAAATATTGAAATAGATCTTTTTTAGTTATAATTATTATTTGAATTTAGTTAATTTTAAGAATATAATAATTATAAATAGACAGAAATTATGACTTTAGGGGGGAATATATTGAAGTCAAAGGTTAATATTTTTAGATATAACCAGAATATGGATAGTGAAGATTTTGAAATTTTCTATTATAAAAATATAGTCAAAAATGAAATTCCAATACATGTACATGATTTTTATGAAGTATGTGTTTTCTTATCTGGGAATATTAAGTATAAGGTTAATGATTTAGAGTATAAATTAAGATATGGTGATGTTATATTAATTCCTCCAGATGAGGAGCATGGACCTGTATTTTTAGATACTAAGAGTACATATGAACGTATAGTATTATGGATAAGTAAGTCTTATATGGAAAAAATATCGACGATGAAAAGTGATTTATCTTTATGCTTTAATAAAAACTCCATTTATTATTGCAACTATTTACATCCAAATGCACCAGATTGTAAATACATAATTTCTATGTTAGATCAGTTTATAGATGAGCATTATCGTGATGATTATGCAAGTGATATATATTCAACTTCTATATTAGGACTAATGTTAGCTAAGTTTAATAGAATGAGTATGAATCAAGTTGATTGTATATCTAATGGAGTAGGGAATGGATTTTTAATGTCCTATATTGTTGATTATATAAATAAACATTATAACGAAAAAATAACATTAGATTACCTAGAAAAGTACTTTTTTGTAAGTAAATATTATATTTCTCATGAATTCAAGAAACTTTTAGGAATTTCAATAGGTCAGTATATAACACATAAACGGTTGGAAAATGCAAAGAAATTAATGCATCAAGGATTATTACCAAGCAAGATATATGAAGAATGCGGTTATAATGATTATGCTACATTTTACAGAGCATTTAAAATGGTAAATAATATGACACCAAGTGAATATATGAAAAAAATAAGTAAGAATAGCAAGATTACCAATATTACCAACAAAATATAATATTCAAAACGATTTCCTAGTGTACTAGTATATATTATATAAAGCAATAACAATATATTGCTAAATACATTAAAATCATTAAAAAAATCTTAAAAATGATATCTTAGGGAGGGGAATAATGGATATTAAAATTGAGAGTAGTCAAAGAAAGTTTGGTTTTAAAGATATGATAGGATATACACTAGGTGATACGGGTGGAAGCTTTATTAACTTATATGTAGATTCATTCTTTTTAACATTTTGTACTTATGTTTTAGGTATATCACCATTTTATATGGGAACACTGTTTTTAGTTTCACGTTTATGGGATGCCATAAATGACCCTATTATGGGATCATTTCCAGATAGATGGAGAATAGGTAAATCAGGAGATAAGTTTAAACCATGGATAAAGCTATTCATAGTTCCATTAGCTATATCAGGGGTATTATGCTTTACAGATGTATCTTCATTTAGTAATACGGCAAAACATATATGGGTATCTGTAGCTTATATATTATATGGTATGTGTTACACAGGAACATCTATGCCATATGGATCAATGGCAGCTGTAATAACTCAAGATCCAGTTGAAAGAACTAAATTATCTAGTGCTCGTTCTCTTGGAGGAATGATTGTTGGATTTGGCGCTTTAGCGGCATTACCTCAAATTTTATTTGATAAAAGTGGAAATGTTGTACCATCAGCATTTTTTAAAGTTGCTATTGTATTTGGGATATTATCTATACTTTGTTATATAGGATTACTAACACTTACAACAGAAAGACATAGTCAAGAAAATAATACAGATAGTAAATTCAACTATCTTAATGTTTTAAAAAGTGTAGTAAAAAATAGACCTTTAATTGGTGTAATGGTTGCTACAGTAGGTTCATTATTATATATTACTGCTAATAGTTCAATGGGGACATATTTATATAAAGAGTATTATAATGCTCCTCAAATATTAACAATGGCTACTATTGCAACTTTACCAATTACAATACTTTGTGTAGTATTCATACCTACACTTACTAAAAAACTTGGAAAAAGAAACTTAATACTTTATACTGTTTTATTTAATACTATTGGTTCTGTAGGTTTATTTTTAGTACCAATACCAAACCCATATGTATTTTTAATTTTAAATACTATATTCTGCATAGGACAAAGTGTATTTACAGTTATAATTTGGGCTTTAGTAACAGATTGTTTAGATTATCATGAGTGGATAACAGGCGAACGTAATGATGGATCAATGTACTCTATATATACATTTTCTCGTAAGATAGGGTCAACTTTAGCTTCAACAGTGGCAAGTTATGCTTTAGGGTTAATAGGATATGTTGCAGGAGCTGCATCTCAACCAGTAGGTGTTGCTGAAAATATAAGATATTTAAGCACAGGTATAATAGTTGTAACATGTATACTTGAACTTATAGGAATAGGTTTAATATTTAATTTAAATAATAAAAAAACTCAACAAATGTATAGTGAATTAAAAGAAAGAAGATAAAGGGGAGAATAATAAATGCGTACTCGTTTTTTACCTAGATTAACAAATTATGAAGTTGAAAGATATTTAGATAAAAATGATATTATAATAGTTCCAGTTGGAACAGTAGAAATGCATGGTGGAATGCCTTTAGACTGCGAGACTGTAATATCTGAAGCCTTTGCATTAAAAATGGCAGAAAAAGTTAATGGGTTAGTACTTAATAATTTACCATATTTTTATGCAGGAGCTACAGCTTCAGGTAGAGGTACAGTTCAAGTAAGTGTAAGAGCAGGAATAGATTACTTATATCAAATAGCTAAAAGCTTATTAACAAAAGGTTTTAAAAGACAAATATATATAAGTTTTCATGGACCAGCGCATATGACTTGTAGCCCGATGGTTAGAGATTTTTTTGATGATACTAAGGTTCCTATATTATACTTGGATTTATGTATGTCAATGTTTAAGAAATCATCTGGCGTATTTAAAGATATCAATGATTTTCATTACATATCGTTTGGTGCATATGAACTAATGGGGAGATTAGAAGATATACCGCTTAGCATAGGCGAAGGAATGGATTTTTCAGAACAAGTAGAGCAAACAGTTGCTTTTGCAAATCCTTTATTTGATATGGCTTATCAATCAGGATCTATAGGATATTATTTTGGGGATCCTAAAGACCATATGCCAACTCCTAGAGTTGAATCTGCAGAACAAAGATTAGAATATGCTAAACGTGGGATAGAGCTTATAGAGCAAATTGTTGATGATATAGATATGGAAAATGTAGTTGAAATGATTAATGATTTAGATAAATTCTATAATGAAGAAGTAGCTCCTAAATATGGAGAATGGTTACCAAAAACTAGAGTATAGAGAGAAAAAATATAATAATATTTGCAAAGATAGGGGATATAAGTAAATTTTATAAAAATTTGCTTATATCCTTTTTACAATTAGCGAAAGATATATTGATTATATAGAGTTCATGAATGTAATACTTAAAAGATGTGCAATGAATTTAGTTTTTTGAACAAATTGTTGGGAGAAATATATATACAAAATTAAATACATACATAATTTAGTAATCTAGATTTTCTTGTAAAGTAATGTTACAATGTTTAAGATTATTGGAACAATAAGGATGTGAATTGGATGAAAAAGAAAATATTGTTTTTAGCAATTATTTTTATATTTATAATAGCAGTAGGTAATTGCAATTATCCTAAAAAGGGTCAACTATCTAAGGAAGAAAAGGTAGAGGATTTTGAGTATGTTTATGATGCTATAAAAAATGGATATCCTTACCTAGATGTAAATAAGAGACGTAACAATATAGATTGGCTAGGAAATAAGGACAAATATCTAAAAAGAATTAAAAATACTAAAAATGACGAAGAATTTATAGAAGAAATGTCATCTATATTATCTGATTTAAATAATAGGCATACTGAATTAATAGACAATAAAAAAAGATATGAACTTTTTAAAAAATCATATTCTAAGAATAATTGGTATGATTTTCTTGACGATAAAAAAGTGGTAGATAGATATAATTCTATAAATCATAAAATAAAAATACCAAAGGATATTCTCTTAAAAAAAGAGTTAATTTTACAAGATGTAATTAAAGATAAGGTTGGATACATATACTTACCATCAATGGCATCAAAGAATGGATCTACAGATAAAGATCTAAAGATGATTGGAGATTATATTAACACATTAGGAGAATACAAAGCTTTAATTATTGATATAAGAGGAAATTTAGGAGGAAGCGATAGGTATTGGCAAGGAATAGTATCTAAGCTTATAAAAAATGATATTAAAATGAATGGTTATAGAACTTATAGAAATAATAGTAAAATAGTTAAAAGATATACTGATGTAAGAAATATAAAGTTAGAACCTATAGAAAATCTACCAATGAATGTAAAGAAGAATGCGCCAGAGGAGACTTTAAAAAAGTTTAGTGATTTTGAAAATACGTCTTATACTATAAAATCTAATAATGATTTAAAATTTAAAGGTAATATATACTTGCTTGTAGATGAAAAAATATATTCATCATCAGAGTCATTTTCTATGTTCTGTAAGGAAACTAAATTTGCAACATTAATAGGACAAACTACTGGAGGAGATGGTGGAGGATTAGACCCTGTGTTGTTTAAGTTAAAAAATAGCGGCTTAATAGTTAGGATGGCAAGTGGTATGTATTTAAATAAAGATGGAATATGTGATGAAGAATTTAAAACTACTCCAGATTTTGAAATAAAAGACTGTAAAAGAACTACAAATTTTAAAAATGATAACTGCATAAAAAAGGTATTACAACTTGAAAATATTAATGCTTAAATAACAAGCAAAAGTTAAATAAAGCTACCTTCTTAATATTATTAAAAATGATAAATAGAATGTAATTAAATTGCTTTTACACAAGTATATTTTCATCCTATTTATCATTTTTATTACCTTTCTTTTATCAATCTATTAACAGCAGATATATCAGCAGGAGCCCACTTTAAAGAATCTAAGTTTTCTCTTTTTAACCATATAATCTTAGAATGCTCGCAAGCCATTGGATTACCTTCAACTAATTTACACTTCAAACATATAAGATTCACAATGAAATTTTCATATTCATGATCAATATCATTAAATATATCTATAGCTTTAACATTACATTTTAACTCTTCTTTTATTTCGCGCTCTATAGCTTCATATAATGATTCGCCTTTTTCAACTTTACCGCCTGGAAACTCCCACATATTTGGAAGCACCATTTTTGGTGATCTAAGCGCGCATAAGATTTCATTATTATCATTTTCTATTATAGCAGCAACTACTTTTACCTTTTTCTTCATTTGTTTCACCTCTAGTTTTTTTATATTTACTTATTATACTCCATGTTTAATACATTATAAATATATAAGTATAGATAATTGTAATAGGAAAATAATTGAATAATATATATAATATAATTAAATTTAAAAATAGTAAAAAGTATACAATATTTAAAAGTATATAATTTATATGACTTAATAAGGGTAAAAATAATATAGAATATAATAAATAGAATAAAAGGAGTGTTAACATTGAAGATAACATATATTCATCATAGTAGCTTTTGTGTAGAACTTGAAAAAAATATCTTACTATTTGATTATTTTGAAGGGGATCTACCAAAATTTGATAAAAACAAGAAACTTTACGTTTTTGTAAGTCATAATCATAGTGACCATTTTAGTCCGGTAGTATTTGATTTAAGAGCCAATTATAAAAACATAAAATACATATTATCAGATGATATAAAGGTTAAAAAAGAAGAAGATATTTATTTTGTAAAGGAAAATGAAACAGTATACCTTGATGAAATGAAAATAGAAACCTTAAAATCAACAGATTTAGGAGTGGCATTTATAATAACTGTAGAAGGTAAGACTATTTATCATGCAGGTGATTTGAATTGGTGGCATTGGGAAGGTGAAATTGATAGTGAAAATAAAAAGATGGAAAAGATGTATAAACATGAAATAGAAAAGATAAAAGATAGATACTTTGATATTGCATTTGTACCACTTGATTCTAGACAAGGAAAATACTTTTATTTAGGATTTGATGAATTTATGAGAAACACTAATACTAAATTAGCTTTTCCTATGCATTGTTGCGGGGACTATTCTCTTGTAGATAAGTTATCTAAAATGGAGGAATCTAAAGATTATAAGGATAGAATTATTCATGTTAATGAAATAAATAGAGAATTTGATATCAAGTAATAAGTAAGTAGAACATATTGATAGTTACAAAAGAAATTTATACTGTATATAATGATAAACATATAGAATAAAATAGGGTATCGTGAAATACGATACCCTATTTTATTATACTTATAATATTTTTAGTATTCGAATGGAATTTTGTATAACTAAGTTTCATTAAGTAGTATCCTTTAAATGTATAAATTTATAAGAATAATTGCTTATATTTATATAGTTGTAAAATATATTTATAATTTAAATTTAAAAATAAATTTTACTATTAATTTGAAAAAAAGGCAAAATAATGTATAATTATATATAAATACAGTAAAAATAAAAAGCATAGGAGGAAGAAATTGAAAAAAGTTGCTATATATACTTGTGGGGATGTTTCACAAAGGTGTACCGCTAATGGATGCTTTAGAGCATTTAATGAATGTAAAGATTCATTTGAGAGATATGAAGGTAATTGTAAATTAGTTGCTTTTAATACTTGTAATGGTTGTGATGAAAAGCCATTAGAAAGTTTAGATATAAAAATAGAAAAATTAAAAAAAGCAGAAGTTGATATAATACATATATCTACATGCATAAGAGGGAGATGCTCTCATTACGAAGAGTATGCTAAAGAATTTGCTAAACATTTTGAAGTAATTGGATATACACACGGGTCAAAAGAAGGCAAAAAGAACAATAATATAAATATACTAAAAAGTGAATAATCACAAGAAAGCCAGGTTAAAGACTTGGCTTTCCTATACAATCAATAAAAATTATCTATTTTTAGAAAATTTAAATAGAAAAAGTTATGTAGCTATTTAATTGGGTAATATTATATACGAGGTGATAAAATGGATAATTTAGAAAGTAGTTGTATACCTGATAATGGAAATTGCTCAGATTCTTTTAAAATAAGAATTGTTTTTGAAAGTATTTTAATAGGAGTAGGTGTAGGATTTATAGTTTCCTTGTATAGGTTATGCTCCAAATATGCAGAAAAAATTAGTTTAAATATATATAATTTTATGGCTAATCACTTGGAATATGTAATTTTGGGAATACTAGTGTTTGCTATTATAGGATATATTGTTGGATATTCAGTTGAGAAAAATCCTATGATATCAGGTAGTGGTATTCCACAAATTGAAGGCTGTTTAAAAGGAAGATTAAAAATAATTCATTCTTTTAAAATTTTAGTAAGTAAATTTGTAAATGGTGTACTAGCAATGGGAGCTGGACTATCTCTTGGTATAGAAGGTCCATCTATTCAATTAGGTGGGAGTTTTGCACATGCTATATCTAGACGATTTAAACTAAGTAAAAAAGAATTTGTATATTTATATTCAACAGGAGCGGGAGCTGGTCTTGCAGCAGCATTTAATGCACCATTTGCTGGAGTTATGTTTATCTTAGAAGAAGTACATAAAAGTTTTTCGCCAGTACTATTTATAACAGCTGTTGCAGCTTGTGTAAGTTCTGATTTAGTTACATGGATATTTTTTGGAGAAACACATACTTTAATAGTTGATAAAGTTTTAAATATGCCAGCTAATTACTACATATCTTTAATAGTACTTGGAATAGTTATTGGGTTAAGTGGAGTTATATATAATAAAGGATTACTTAAAACTATAGACATATATTCAAATATAAATACAAAACTAAGATATAAAATGATTATACCTTTTATGTTAGCTATTGTATTTGGCATGTTTTTACCTCAAGTTTTAGGTGGTGGGGATAAGCTTATAAATAGTATATTAGCTAGTGGACTTACTATTAAATTAGCTATAATATTATTAATAGGAAAATATATATTCTCACTTATAAGTTTTGCACCAGGAACTCCTGGAGGTATACTATTTCCTATTTTAACATTAGGTGGATTAGTAGGAATTATATTTGGAAAAGTTTTAGTTTTAATGGGAGCTATAGATACTTCATATTTAAATAACTTTATATTATTAGCAATGGCAGGGATGTTTACATCTGTTGTCAGAGCTCCTATTACTGGATTTATATTAGTATTTGAAATGAGTGGAGCACTTACTCAGCTAGGGCCTATTATAGTAGTCTGTGGGGTTGCGTATTTAGTAGCTAATTTATTAAATTGCCCTCCTATTTATGATTCTTTACTTGAAAATAAAGTTAAAACTTATGATAAAATTAAAGAAAGCAGTAAATAATATTGAGATAGAAAAAAGCCAAGCATTAAGCTTGGCTTTTTATTTTAGTTTATTTAGCTTTTAATAGTAATTCACTTTGTTTAATGAATAACCTTATTTTATTATAGAGTTTTGTATATAACTTTTGATATATCTTTAGATTCTATAATAGTTTCTTTTAACTCAAGTACATTTATTAATATTAACTTACTCAATCTATCATCTATATTATTTAAGAAATCTATAATATCTTTTGTAGAAATATCCTTATTTAAAAGCATATCTATATCGTAAAATAAAACTAAGTTATGTGATGAATTTTTATTAGTGTATTTCTTAAAGTTATTTACTAAGAAACGTAGTTTATTAATAAATATATGTTGCTTATGTACAAATTCATTTAAATCATCTGATAACAAAATATTATTATTAAAATATATCTTTTTATTAAGACGTATATTTTGAGTAATTACATCCTTTAAATCGTTATTAATAGTTCCATTCACTAATCCTGTATTGTATAACTTGGCAAGTATTTGCTCATTTAAACTTAAAGAATTTTTGACTTCGTTTTTTGTAACATCACTCATTTTATATGGTAAAATTACTTTGTTTGCATATAGAGCAATTATAGTACCTAAAAGAACGAAAAATATTCTACTAATAGATAGCTCGTTTATATTATTACCAATAGATGCTGCTCCTAGAGCCGAAATAGTTGTGCATATCATTTGATACTTATACTCTGTTTGGTAATTACTAATATATCCAACTATAAGTATAATAAAAGCTCTCATAGAATTATCTGTTACTATAGAGAATAAAATTTCAAATATAATTAATCCAATTATAGTTCCTAAGATTCTTTCCCTACCTTTAGTTTGTCCAGATTCAAGATAAGGCTGGACAATAGATGATAAACTGAAAACTAACCATTTACCATGTGGTATATTAAAGAAAGCAACTACAAATACACCAATACTAGTAATTAATGCACCTCTAAATGCAAAAGTAAACTTAAGAGAGTCCTTATTTAAATTATTTTTTAAATCATTTAATCTATCAACTGCATTTGATACGAAATACTTTTTACAAACTTCTTTTGAATTTTTTTCTTTTGAAAGTATTAAGTCTTCTTTTAATAAACTTACGCAACCTTGTAATTCATAAATTTTGTAGTACTTTGAGTTAGATTTTTCGCTAGCAATTAAGAATTCATCTATTTTAAGTATAACATCATCAACTGTTATATTTCTATCTATAAACTCATCTATATTACAAAGTAATGCTTTTATTTTATTTAAGATATAAGTAAATTCTTCATTAATTGTATTGTTTTTAACTTCCTCTAGTATTAAGTTTACACTTTCTAAAAACTGACATATAAATAATGATTGGATTAATGAAACTGGAAGTTCAATATTTTTATCCAATCTTTTATATACATCTGATATATGCTCTTTTAGTGTATCATAAGTTTTAGAATTTAAATTATTTACACTTTCTATACTATCATTATTTATCATTAATACTATTTCTTCATTAATAGACTCTATTACCGTTTTAATAGTAACTTTAGATTGCTTTTGTAACTTATTTTTATTTGCAATCATTTGTACTGTCATTATAAAAAGTCCACAAAATATAAGAGATACTAATCTAGTAGGCAATTCATTGATGCTAACAGGTGTATAAAGCATAAAGAAATAACCTAATGTAAAAGCAACATATGTAGGTTTTTTGTATTATATGTAAATTGGTATAATATAAAAAATACAATGGCAAAAGTTATAACTAATCCTAAAAAAGCATTAGTTGATGCTAAAAATGAACCAACCCCAAGTAATACTTCAATAAATATAAAATATATAGTACTTTTTATTGGTGTTATTGTATAATCAGTACCAAGTAAAGAAAGAGCTGCTGTAATGCCTGCAACTCCAACTAAGGTATTAATTTCGCCAAATATAGATTTAAAACCTATTATAGCAGCTACTATAACTAAAAACATTATAGTTGTTGAAATTACTTTTTTCTTATCCATGTCAAAGCTCCTTTGTAGTTTGAAAGTTTAATTTTTTATTAAATATACCCTTATTCTTTATACTTAAATCTAGAGTGTTACAATTTTATCATTAACATATAATGATGTTTTTATTTAACATGATATAGTTCAAACAAAGGCATATATGAATTTGAAAAATTATTTAAAATAATGATATAATTATTTGGTAATATAATAAAATGTATAACTTATAAAGGGGAATAATCAAAATGAGAAATATACTAATAGTAGAAGATGACATTATGTTAAATCATGGAATTTGTTTTAATTTACAAGCAGATGGATTTAATGTAATACCTGCCTACAATCTAAAAGAAGGGGAAAATATTTTTAATAGTAATAATATAGACTTAATAATACTAGATATAAACTTACCAGATGGAAATGGATTTGAATTTTGCAAAAAAATTAGAGAAAATTCTAATGTAGGGATACTATTTTTAACTGCATGTGATATGGAATCAGATATTATAAATGGATTTAAAATAGGAGCTGATGATTATATAACAAAACCATTTAGTATAGACATATTAATGCAAAGGGTAGAGGCTTTGATTAGACGTTGTAGTAATAAAGAAAAATATGAAGATACTTTAGTTGAAGGAGAATTTGAATTTAATTTTGAAAAAATGTTAGTAACTAAAAATAAAGTAAATATTGTGCTATCACCAATAGAATACAAAATACTAAAAAAACTAGTAAAGAGCAAAAGTCAAATAGTTACAAGACAAGCCTTGATAGATTCAATCTGGGATAATGACAAAGAATACATAGAAGAACATGCCCTAACAGTAAATATTAATAGACTAAGAAGTAAAATAGAAGATAAATCATCTAATCATAAATACATAAAAACTGTATATAAAATGGGGTATATGTGGGTTGGTGAAAAGAATGAAAAATAGTAAAAATATTTTTAGTAACTACTATATAAACTTTTCTATTATATATATAATAATATCAATAATAGCACTTCTTTTAATCCGACAACAAACAGAAAGTATTATATATATGTATCCAAACTCTTTTGAGGAAGTTAAAACAATTAACAATATAAGTTTTTGTTTTTTATTTTTATCATTAACAATAGGAATATTATTTATATATATTATAAGGATAAATATTGTTAAATTTAGTAATGACATTATAGATAATATAGACGCTTTTATATCTGGCAAAGAAATAGTTTTGGAAGTTAATAAGGATACTTTACTGTCCAAAATACAAAATAAATTTAAATGTATGATAGAAATTATGGAAAATAAAAATAACAGATACTTAGAGGAAAAAGACAGTATAAAATCTTTAATAGCTGATATTTCTCATCAAATAAAAACTCCCATAGCCAATATTTCTATGTATAATGAAACTTTAATAAATAGAGAACTAGATAGAGATAAACAGATAATATTTTTAGAAAATATGCAACATCAAGTTAATAAATTAGAGTGGCTAGTTAAGTCACTTATAAAAATGTCTAGGTTAGAAAATGGAATAATAACATTGAATATTAAAAAATATAGAATAAGTGATACAATTACAAATGCACTTAGTGGAATATATTTAAAAGCAGAAGAAAAAAACATATCTATAGATGTAGATATTGATGAAAAGTTAGAACTTTATCATGACAAAAAATGGACTAGCGAGGCAATATTTAATATTGTTGAAAACGCAGTAAAATACACAAAAGATAATGGGCATATAAATATAAAATTAGATAAAATGGATATATTTACTAAAATAAGCATAATAGATAATGGTATTGGAATAGATGAAGGTGAGATTAATCATATATTTAAGAGATTTTATAGAAGTTGCGATGTAATAAACACAGAAGGTGTTGGAGTTGGTATTTATCTAGCAAGAGAGATTATAAATAAGCAAAGTGGATATATAAAAGTAGAATCTAAAAAGGATGTAGGAACAACTTTTTATGTATATATGAAAAATTAAAAAAAGCACTGTTAATTTAACAGTGTTTTTATTTTATATATCTCAATATTGTTATGATTTATATAAACAATATCACAATACTGTGAGGATTTTTAAAATATCTATATGATAATATTTAAGTAGATAAGATAATAAAAAATCAAAAGGGGATTTTAATTAAATGAAAATATTAGAAAGTAAAAATTTAAAAAAATACTATGGAACAGAAGAAAATATAGTAAAAGCACTGGATGGGGTTGATATAAGAGTAGATAAAGGAGAGTTTGTTGCTATAGTAGGTACATCAGGGAGTGGTAAGAGTACATTACTGCATATGTTAGGAGGACTTGACAGGCCTAGTGAAGGAGAAGTGGTAATTGATAACAATAAGATATTTAAAATGAGCGATGAAGAACTTACTATATTTAGAAGACGTAATGTTGGATTTGTATTTCAAAACTACAATCTAGTTCCGATACTTAACGTTTTTGAAAATATAGTACTGCCAATAGAACTTGATGGATGTAAGATAGATAGTGAATATATAGATGAAATAATAAACACATTAGGACTTAGTAAAAAAATAGACGCCCTGCCTAACAACTTATCAGGAGGTCAACAACAAAGAGTAGCAATTGCAAGGGCTTTAGCCACAAAACCATCTATAATATTACTAGATGAGCCAACAGGTAACCTAGATAGTAAAACAGAACAAGATGTACTTGGGCTTTTAAAAGTAACTAGTAATAAATTTAGCCAAACTATAATAATGATAACTCACAATGAACAAATAGCACAAATGGCAGATAGAATTATAAGAATTGAAGATGGAAAAGTTGTAAGTAGAGGTGAGAGCCATGCTACGAAATAACAATCAAGAAATTATAAAAAAGCTAAGTAAAAGAAGCTTTAAGGTTAATAAAATTAGAAACATTATATCTATTATAGCCATAACATTAACTACAGTTTTATTTACATCGCTATTTACAGTAGGAGTATCTATGATGGATGCTTTTAATAGTTATATGATGATGGAATATGGAACAAGTTCTCACGTACAGATGCAGGAGGTAGATAAAAGTCAGATAGATATAATAAAAAATAGTGAAAGTATAGACAAAGATAGTATAGGTATAATTAAAAATATTGATAGTGCTAAAAATCCAGAGTTTTTAACTCAAACTATAAATCTAGCAGTTTATGATAGACAAAGTGTAAAAAATGCTATTAATACAGAAATGGTAGAGGGGAGTTTACCAAAATCTAAAACTGATATAGTTATGCCAATAGAAGTATTAGATATGTTAAAACTACCTCATAAAATAGGTACTAATGTGAGTATAGAAATTCCAGTAGTTAAAGATGGTGCTTATACTGGAGAAAATAAAACCTACAAGTTTAAATTAAGTGGATATTTTACATATAAAACAGCAACAGCTATTCCACTTCATGATATGTATGTAAGTGATGATTTTTACAATGAATATAAAAAAGATAATGAAATAGGTCCTTTATGTATAACTTTTAATTTTAAAAACGATAAAAATTTAGAAAAACAGCTTGAAGATTTAATTAATAAAATTAAGCCATATTCAGGGAAATATAGTGTAAATCCAGCATTTTTAGATAATCAAGTAACAAATACTAGTGAGTTTATAAGAAATGTTCTTCCAGTAGTTTTATTAGTAATTGTAATACTTACAAGTGGTTACCTTTTAATATATAATATATTCTATATATCAGTAGTAAAAGACATAAAACACTATGGACTTCTAAAAACAATAGGAACATCACCAAAACAACTAATAAAATTAATAATAAATCAAGCTAATAGATTATCACTAATAGGAATACCAATAGGACTATTTTTAGGATTTATAATAGGTAAAATGTTACTGCCTGTAGCTATGAAATTTACTACTATATCAGATTTAAAATCAATAGATTCAAGCAATATAGCTATATTTATAGGTGCTATTATATTTTCATATGTAACAGTAAGAATATCTTGCATGAAACCTGCAAAGCTTGCAAGTAGTGTATCTGAAGTAGATGCTACAAGATATAGCGATAGAGATAGCAATATAAAGAAGAAAGCAAAAAAAGGAAAAAGTGGTTCTAAGATTCATAAAATGGCGCTTTCAAATATGTTTAGAAACAAGAAAAAAGCATTGTTAGTTTTAATGTCTATGTCTTTAAGTTGTATGATATTTTTAAGTGTATCAACTATAATAAGTAGTTCAGATCCTAAAAGATCAGCAGAGGGTATGATGGTAGGTGATATAGAAATACAACATGGAGAAGCACAAAATGCAAAAATTCATGAAAATATCATACCAATAGATGAAGAATTTATAAAAGATGTTAAAAACTTAGATGGAGTAAAAAGTGTAGATAGAATATATAAAGACTATCTAGGTCGTGTAGCGTATGAAGGAATGTTAAAAGAAGAATTTTTAAGTCAAAGAATAGATAAAGAATATGTAGATAAGTATTGGCAAGGAGAAGACCCTAGAGAACTTGCAAAATTTCATAAAAGTGTAACATTAGATATAAGTGGAGTATCTTCTGGGAAAATAATTAAAGAAATGATAGAAAATAATATGTTAGATTATTATGGTGAGGGAAATATAATAGAAGGAAAGTTAGATATAGAAAAGTTTAACAAAGGTGGATACATAATAATTAGAGGACATGAAGGTAGCAAAGTAAAAGTAGGAGATAAAATAAAGCTTAAATACATTATAGGCAATACACCAGAGGAAGGATACACTACTAACGAGCTTGAAGTAATGGCAATACTTGATGGAGCAGATAATTTTAACATGGATGTATATGTAAATGAAGATGACTACAAAAAAATAGTACCAAAAGCATATGTACAAAATGTAGTAGTCAATGTAGATGAAAGCGTAGATGAAGTTGAAAAGAATATAGAAAAATTAAATGATAGTTACGCTAATCCATATACTCATATTTCTTCAAAGAGAACATATATAGAAGAAGCTAAGGAAACTCAAGCTATGATAACTATTATAGGAATGAGTGGGGTATTTATAATAGGATTAATAGGAGTTTTAAACTTTATAAATACTATGGTAACTAACATAATATCAAGAAATCAAGAATTTGCAATGCTAGAAGCAGTAGGAATGACTAAAAAACAACTTAAAAAGATGTTAGTACTAGAAGGTATGTACTATGGAGTTATAATAACCTTTATAAATCTTACTTTTGGTAGTTTAGCTACTTTTCTAGGATTTAATATTATGAAGCTTAGATACTCTGTATATACTTATCCAATAGAAGCTTTATTAATATGTACAGTGTTAGTACTTTTAGTAAGTGTAATAGTTCCTTTAATAGTTTATAAAATAATTTCTAAAGAAAGTATAGTAGATAGAATTAGAGTAAGTGAATAAATTATAAAAATGTTTTTTAGGGAATTAAAAAACAAAACATTTATATACCACAACTTAATAGTTGTGGTATTTTTATATAGTATTTGAAATTCTAGATAAGTATAATTACTTAAAATTAACATTAAAATTTAAAGGACAGAAGTTACATATTTTTATAAAATAAATTCTAAAATATTTTCTTTGAATAGAATTCTAAACTTATATAGACTAAAATTATATTAACTTTAGGAGGTATATTATGAAAATAGATATTTACGATATTAGTGAGAATCTAACAAATCTAATAAAAATAGTAGGAGAAAGTAAGTTTTTAGAAATTGAAAAAAATGCTTATAGCTTAGTTATTGAGTATGGAGTAAGTGTAAATTATATTAAGGATTTTTAATAGAATATGACTAATACTAAAAAACTCCTATATATGATAAAATATAAATTATAAAATTTTAAAAAATAGAAGGCTAATATACTAAATATAATAATGATATTTATATAAATAGGAGAGAAATTATGAACAAGACAATAGGGGTGTTAGCTCATGTTGATGCAGGTAAAACCACATTTTGCGAACAGATATTGTATCACACAAAAGTAATTAGAAATAGAGGTAGAGTAGATAATAAAGATACATTTTTAGACAACCATAACATAGAAAAGCAAAGGGGCATAACAATATTTTCAGAACAAGGAATGTTTAACTACAACAACTCTAGTTACTATTTAATAGATACACCAGGGCATATAGACTTTTCACCAGATATGGAAAGATCAATATCTATAATGGATTATGCAGTTATAATAGTAAGTGGAGTAGATAAAATACAATCACATACAAAAACAGTATTTAGACTACTAAATAAATACAAAGTCCCAACAATATTTTTTGTAAATAAAATGGATAGAGAAAGTGCAGAATTAAATCTAGTAATAAAAGATATACAAAATAGCTTAACTAAAGATGTTATAGATATAACTAATATTGATATTAATGGTATCTTAAATGAAGAACTTATAGAATTTATTGCTGAAAGAGATGATAATTTATTTGAAAAGTATCTAAATGATGAGTACGATGACAATATTTGGATTAAAAATTTTAAAGAGATGATAAAGGAATCAAAAATATATCCACTATTAAGTGGTTCAGCCCTTAATGATATAGGAATAGATAATTTCTAGAAAAGCTAGATTTTTTAACATATACAAATTACAAATTAGAAGAAAGATTTATAGGCAAAGTATATAAGATAAAACATGATGACAACAAAAATAAGTTAATTTATATAAAAGCACTGCAAGGAAAAATTAAAGTAAAAGATGAAGTTTCATACATTGTCAGTGAAGAAATAATAACGAAAAAGATAAATAACATAAGAAAATATAACTCTAATAAGTTTGAAGTTGTAAATGAAGCTACTTGTGGAGAACTATTTGTTGTAAGTGGCCTAAATCATACTGTAGTGGGAGACTTCGTAATAGAATATGGTCTTGAAAAAGAAGAAATAGAGAAAATATATAGTAGAAAAACTAAATATGAAATGACTCCAACATTAAAATCAAAGGTTAAATTTGATAACTCATTAAACATAAAAGAAGTGTTAAATGTTTTTGAAATATTAAATAAAGAAGAACCTGCATTAAATGTTTTATGGGATGAAAATCTTAAAGAAATACACATACATGTAATGGGAAAAATTCAATTAGAAATCCTAAAAGAAGTAATAAAAGAAAGATTTAACTTAGATGTAGACTTTGGAAAATGTGAAATACTATACAAAGAAAGTATATTAAAAAGTACTATAGGATACGGTCACTTTGAGCCACTTGGCCATTATGCAGAAGTTCATTTGCTAGTAGAACCAAATACTAGAAATTCAGGAATCACTTTTAATAGCAAAGCACATGTAGATGATTTAGCCATAGGCCATCAAAATTTAGTTAAAACTCATATATTTGAAAAAGAGCATAGGGGAATATTAGGTGGATATCCATTAGTTGATTTAAATATAACTTTGCTTACTGGTAGAGCACATAAAAAGCATACTAGTGGTGGAGATTTTAGACAAGCTACTTTAAGAGCCTTAAGACAAGGATTAGAAAAAGTTGAAAATGTATTACTTGAGCCATATTATAAATTTAAAATTAAGACAAACTTAGATTATATGGGAAGAGTAATATCAGATATTCAAAAGATGAATGGAGAATTTGAAACGCCGATTATCAATGAAAATTTAGTAACCATAGAAGGTAGAGGACCTGTTGCTACTTTTATGGATTATAGCTTAGAGTTATCTGCTTTTAGTAAGGGAAGTTCAAGTGTTAGCTTCATATTTGATGGATATGATAGGTGTCATAATTCTGACTATGTCTTAGAACACAGGTCTTATGATAAAAATGGTGATAGTGAATATACATCAAACTCTATATTTTGTTCAAAGGGACAAGGTTATGTTGTAAAAGGAAGTGAGGCTAAGCTTCACATGCATTGTATAAAATAATGAATAATAGTAAATAACATTTAAAGTTAACTATTATTAAGAAATGTATTAATTTTATTTTCAACGTTTTATAATTAAAAAAATTTAATATGAAATATTAAAAAAGCTAATGAATGATAGTATAATATAAAGAGATATAAAAGATTAAAAGGGAGAACTTATGAAAAATAAGCATATATTGATCGTAGATAATAGCGTAACAAATTTAAAAAGAGCAGAACAAATTTTAAAACCACATTGCAAAGTTAGCTTACTTACATCTGGTGCACAGACTTTAAAATTTCTAACCAAAAACAACCCAGACTTAATATTATTAGATATAAATATGACAGATATGGATGTGTATGAAACCTTAGAAAAGATAAAATCTAATAAAGATTTAGTTGATATACCAGTAATATTTCTAACCTCACAAGTAGATATAGAAAGTGAATTAAAAGGCATTGAAAAAGGAGCTATAGACTTTATTAGAAAGCCATTTGTTCCTCAAATTATGATAAGTCGTATAAAGATGCATTTAGAATTATATGACTATAGGATAGATTTAGAAAAAAAGTAATAGAAAAAACCGAGATGATAGAACATCTCCAAGATGTTATGATGATATCCATCGCAGAGCTTGTTGAGTGTAGGGACGAAAATACTGGGGGTCATGTTAAAAGAACTGCAAAGTATGTAGAAATACTAACTAAAGCTTTGGTAGAAAGAAATATATATAGTGATATATTAAACAAAGATTATGTAAAGGATATGATACGTTCAGCTCCACTTCATGATGTAGGTAAAATAGGTATAAATGATAAAACTTTACTTAAAAATGGTTATTTAGATGAAAAAGAGTTTGAGTTTATGAAAACTCACAGTAAACTTGGAGGAGAGACTATTCAAAGGATGATAAATCAAACTGATGGAGAAAGTTTTTTATATATAGCGAAGGATATGGCGCAATCTCATCATGAAAAGTGGAATGGAACAGGTTATCCAGATGGATTAAAGGAAGAAGAAATACCACTTAGCGCTAGAGTAATGGCAATAGCAGATGTTTATGATGCGCTAACAACAAAGAGACCTTATAAAGAAGCTTTTACACATGACAAAGCAGTTGAAATTATATTAGATGGTAAGGGGATAGCTTTTGATCCTGTTATAACTGAAGTATTTGAAGAAATAAATTCTGAGTTTGAATTAGCAAGACAGATTTTATAGTAAAATTTGATCACGATGAAGTGGTTGAATTTTTCAAGAAATGTGTAGAAGATAGATATGACTTTTTAATTATTTCACCTGATGGAAGAATTATTGGTGAAAGTATAATAGAAGTGCCAATTATTGAATTGGAATATTTCATTATGACGAATGTGGAAAAGGCATAGGGTCTTAGGTTATAAAAATGACAAGAGATTTTGCATTTGAAAAATTAAATCTTCATCGCTTAGAACTAGATGTTTATTCATTTAATTCTCGTGCTGAAAAAGCATATTTGGCTGCTGGATTTAAAAGAGAAGGCGTATTGAGAGATGCAGTTTGGAATGGCAAAGAATATGCTAATGATATTCTGATGGCAATACTAGAAGACGAATGGAAACAAATAAAAGGTATTATATAAATTACAATTTATCTAATTAGAAATATATATTTATATGAATAATTTTATATATACTACGAATTAAGTTGAGTAATAGTGTAAAAACTATTGCTCTATTTTATTGTGCAATAAGATATTTGTTTTGGATATTGTTATAAAGGTATTATAAGAACAATTATAATAATTTGGAAATATATTTAACTTTTTTACTAAAAAATAAACTAAAAAATAAAATGTATTTTTTGACAGGGTTTAACAAATATAAGTAGAAATATATATAATTAAATAATATAAATTATAAATTAGGAATAATAATTTAAGGGGGAGTTTAATGGAGAAGTTTTTTGAACTAGAAGAGTATGCTCAAATTGAAGTTCTCCAAAATATCCAAGATAGCTTTGCAAATTCACTTGGTATGGGAGCAGTTATAGTAGACTATAAAGGTGAACCTATAACAAAAGAAAGTAATTTCACTAAATTTTGTACATATATAAGAAATAATGATGAATTAAAAGGAAAGTGTTATAAATGTGATGCATATGGAGGGGTACAATCAGCTATTACAAAAAAGCCACATATATACAAGTGTCATGCAGGATTAGTAGACTTTGCTATACCTATAATGGCAAATAATACATATATAGGAGCAATATTAGGAGGTCAAGTAAGATTAAAAGAAGATTTAAAAGAAGAAAACAATGTTTTAAAGGATAAATATAATGAAGAATTATCTAAATATTATAAAGATATAAAGATAAAGACTTATGAAGAAGTCAAATATGCAGCAGATCTTATGTACCAAATATCAAATTATATTTTAAATAAAGATATAGTCAAAATAAATTCCGATTTTAATAGCAATAAAGCTAAAATAGATAGAGCTACTAATATTGAATTAATAAAGGAATATAATTTAGAGAGTGAACAATACTCTGAAGAAATACACAAAGCACTAAATTATATTCATTCAAACATAAAAAAAAATATTACACTAGAGGAGGTAGCAAATCATATAAATCTAAGTCCAAATTATCTGAGTAAGACTTTTAAAAAAGATATTGGTATAAACTTTATAACTTATATAACAAATAAAAAAATAGCATTAGCAAAAGAAATGTTAAAAGATACAGATACACCTATTCTAAATATATCTATAGATTTATCTTTTAATAAACCTAACTATTTTAGTAAAGTTTTTAAAAAAATAGTAGGTTTAACACCTAGTGAGTATAGGAACACATTACAGAATGATCAAATAGATACCTAAAGGAGGAATTTTTTGAGTGTATTAAAAAAAGAATCAATAAAAGATCTTCTAAGTAAGGATTATTTAATGCAAATACTACCTGGTTTACGAGATATAAAGTTAGAAAATATAAAAACAAACGGTTTATCAGGAGCTAAAATATATAAAATTACATTATTTTCTAGACAAGATAAAAAAAGCCTATATCTAAAAATAAATAATTTAAAGGAAGATTGGCTAGCAAAAGTAAATAAAGATGAAGGCAGAGAATTAGATATATTTAAAGATGATATATATTCAAAATTAGAAGAGTTTATAAATGACATTTATTTAGGTTATTACATAGGGGATAATAGCTATGCAATACTTATGAATGATATGTCTGTATACAAAAAAACAAATAACTCAGAGAAAGAGTGTCTTTACTATTTAAATAACTTAGCGAAATTCCACTCTAAATTTAAAGAACATGACGTAACAAATTATAAGGAGTTATTAAATGTAGATGAATATTGTAATTTTTTAACAAAGACTAAAGTAAGTGAAGTTGAGGAGTTTAAAGAAAATTATCAAAAAGGAGAAATAATATTAAAAGATATTTTAGGAGAAAATTTATTTAATAAATATGATGAAATAAAGGAAATAGATAGTATATTTTCTTATTATCCTAAAACCTTTTTGCATGGAGATTATAGACCAGATAATACACTTTACATAAATCAAAATGATATAAGAATTATAGACTGGGCTAATAGTGGATGTGGACCTTGTACATTAGATGTATTTTGGTATCTTATGACATCTGTAAATGTTAAATTTGATAAAACTATACTACTAAATTATTATAAAATGAATTTAGAAAATTATATTGGATATAAATTAACTAGAAGAACATGGGACACTTTATTGAAAGTTGGAATTTTAGCTTCCTGCAAAATGTATTTAGTATCATTATTAGCTAATTCAAATTTAGAAGATAAATATGAGTATTTAAATATATATTATTGGATAGAGAATCTTAAAAGTGTATTAATAGACTTATAGATATAGTAGAGTACAATTGGTAGGAAAAGTAACCTTTATGAAAGTTGAAATAAATGTGGATACATGAAATATAAAACAATTTAATTAAGAAATAATAAACTAAATAAAAAGTGGGGAATAGATGTGGTAAAAGGTTTACATGTTAAAATAATAGGACTTACAACTATATTTAGTTTACTTATTACAGGATGCACTAGCACAATAGAAAATAAAGAAATCTTAAAAAATACATACTTTGAAGTTGTAAAAAGTGAACAAAATAGTAATGAAATAAAAGCTGTGGATTTAGAAGAAAGGCTTAAGGATAAAACAGTAGATATTTCAGATGGAATTGTATATTTAACTGGTGAAAATGGAGAACAAAAAGATTATTCAACTAAAATTTATACATTCAAAGAAGGTAATAAATCTCTTAGTGTTTCTTATTTAGATAATGATAAAAAAGAAAATTTAGAAGATATAAAATTTGCTTCATATATTATAACTAAGGAAGATAAAGAAGAAACTTATGTAGAAGTTTATTATCAAGACATATTAGAAGCAAATGGAATATTAAGTTTTCAGATGTATCCAGAAAGCGTACAAGAACAAAAGGAATTAGTAAACTTACTAAATGAAAATAAAAGTAGTTTGTATGAAGCATATTATAAAGTAGCAGAAAGTATAGAGGAAGATAGTTCTCTAGAGTTAGGAAAAATAATAGATGATAAGTTAAAAAAATAGATGGATTTGTTAGTAATGATAATGAAAATTTAGTATCTTATTCTTTAAATAAGGATGGTTTAAATTTAAATTTAGTATTTGACGAAAAGATAAATAAGGCTGAAAGTGTAATAATTGAAGATATTGAATCTAATAATATATCTTTAAGTTATTATAAAAATATGGAATAGGGTATACAACTTTATAAGAGGAATAAAGATTTGAAAGAACAAGAAGAAATGGTAGATAAATTATTAGAATATAAAAAATAGTAAGGATAATTCCTTACTATTTTTTTGTATTAATATTAAATTAAAAATGTAAAGAAAAATATAGTACAAAAAATTATCCTATTAAGATAAAATTTATCATAAAAATATTTAAAAAGTCTTAAAATTTGTACTATTTAAATAAAATATTTCCATAAAAGTATACTAGAATTTAAATAAGAACAAGAATAATTTTTGGAGGTACTCCCATTATGCAAAAAGAAGCTTTAGGAATGGTTGAAACAAAAGGACTAGTAGGGGCAATAGAAGCTGCTGATGCTATGGTAAAATCAGCAAATGTACAACTAGTAGGATATGAAAAAATAGGTTCAGGGTTAGTAACAGTAATGGTAAGAGGAGATGTAGGAGCTGTTAAAGCATCTGTAGATGCAGGAGCAGTAGCAGCAGAGAAAGTTGGAGAAGTTGTATCAGTTCATGTAATACCAAGACCACATACAGATGTTGAAAAGATATTACCAAGCAATAACTAATATTAAATAAGAATTTAGGTTAAGGGGGAAATTTTCATGAAAGAAGATTTAATGTCAAAAATAATGGATGAAGTAATGAAGAAAATGGGAGAAACTCCAAAGTTAGAAGTTAAAGAAGAAACAGCAGAAGAAGCTAAATATGAAGAGCCTAATAGCTGTAGCTTAACAGAGTTTGTAGGAACAGCAATAGGAAACACTATAGGTCTTGTTATAGCTAATGTAGATTATAACTTACACGAGTTAATGAATATAGATAAAAAATATAGATCAATAGGGATAGTTGGTGGAAGAACAGGGGCTGGACCTCATATATTTGCAGCAGATGAGGCTGTAAAGGCAACTAATAGTGAAATATTGTTAATAGAGCTTCCTAGAGATACAGAAGGTGGAGCAGGACATGGTTCTTTAATAATATTTGGTGCAGAAGATGTATCAGATGCTAGAAGAGCTGTTGAAGTTACATTAAATGAATTAGAAAGAACTTTTGGTGATGTTTATGGAAGTAGCGCAGGACATTTAGAATTCCAATACACAGCAAGGGCTAGCTATGCTCTTAATAAAGCGTTTGGAGCACCTATTGGAAAATCTTTTGGGATAACAGTTGGAGCACCAGCTGCTATTGGAGTATTACTTGCAGATACTGCTGTAAAAGCCGCTAATGTTGATGTTGTAGGATATTCAACTCCAGGAAATGGTGGAACTAGTTACTCAAACGAAGTAATTCTTACATTCTCAGGAGATTCAGGAGCTGTTAGACAGTCTATAATAGCAGCAAGGGAAGTAGGAAAGCAATTATTATCAACTTTAAGTAATGAAGAATTAAAGTCATCAACAATACCATACATATAAGATTTTAAATAAGGGGAGTGAATACATTGAAATCTAAACGTTTTGAAGTTTTAAAAAATAGACCAGTAAACCAAGATGGTTTTGTAAAGGAGTGGCCAGAAGTTGGTCTTATAGCAATGGATGGACCAAATGACCCAACACCTAGTATAAAAATAGAAAATAAAATAGTAATAGAATTAGATGGAAAGAAAAGAGAAGACTTTGATATGCTAGACTTTTTTATAGCAGATCATGCTATAAATTTAGAAAGAGCAGAAGAAGTTTTAAACATGGATTCATTAGAATTAGCTAGAATGCTTGTTGATATAAATGTTGGAAGAGAAGAAATAGTAAAACTTACAACTGCTATGACTCCAGCTAAGATAGTTGAAGTTGTAAGCCAGATGAATGTACTTGAAATGATGATGTCAATGACAAAGATGAGAGCTAGAAAGATGCCTTCAAATCAATGTCATGTTACTAATGTAAAAGATCATCCAGTTCAAATTGCAGCAGATGCAGCAGAAGCAGCTTTAAGAGGATTTGATGAACAAGAAACTACAGTAGGTATAGCAAGATATGCTCCATTTAATGCCCTAGCTTTATTAGTTGGAGCTCAAGTAGGTCGCCCTGGAATACTTACTCAATGTGCTGTTGAAGAAGCAACAGAATTAAAATTAGGAATGAGAGGATTAACAGGATACGCTGAAACTGTATCTGTCTATGGAACAGAGTCTGTATTTATGGATGGAGATGATACTCCTTGGTCTAAAGGTTTCCTAGCATCTTCATATGCATCAAGAGGACTTAAAATGAGATTTACATCAGGAACAGGTTCTGAAGTTCAAATGGGATACGCAGAAGGAAAGTCAATGCTATATCTTGAAGCTAGATGTCTATTCTTAACTAAGGGTTGTGGAGTTCAAGGAATACAAAATGGTTCAGTAAGTTGTGTTGGAGTACCAGCAGGAGTACCTAGTGGAGTTAGAGCTATACTTGCAGAAAACTTAATAGCTGCAATGTTAGATCTTGAGTGTGCATCTAGTAATGACCAAACATTTACACATTCTGATTTAAGAAGAGTTGCAAGAAGTTTAATGCAAATGGTGCCAGGAACAGATTTTATATGTTCAGGATATAGTGCAACTCCAAATTATGATAATATGTTTGCAGGTTCTAACTGGGATGCAGAAGATTATGATGATTGGAATATAATTCAAAGAGATTTAAAAATAGATGGCGGTCTAAAGCCTGTTAGTGAAGATGAAGTTGTTAAAGTTAGAAATAAGGCAGCTAGAGTTATACAAGTATTATTTAAAGAATTAAATCTTCCAGAAGTTACAGAAGAAGAAGTAACTGCTGCAACCTATGCACATGGAAGTAAGGATATGCCAAATAGAAATGTAGTTGAAGATTTAAAAGCTACTGAAGAAATGATGAACAAAGAAGTTACAGGGGTAGATGTAGTTAAAGCACTTTATAAAGGTGGATTTGAAGATGTAGCAGATAGTGTGTTTAATATGTTAAAGCAAAGAATAGCAGGGGATTATTTGCATACAGCAGCTATACTTGACAAAGATTTTAAAGTAAAAAGTGCCGTAAACTATCCAAATGATTATAGAGGGCCAAAAACTGGATATCAAATAAGTGATGAAAGATGGGAACAAATCAAAAATATTGAAAATGCAGTAAGTCCAGAAGACTTCTAAAAATAGAAAAAGAGGTGAAAATTGTGTCTATAGATGAGAAATTATTAAAAAGTGTAATAGAAGAAGTATTAAAAGAAATGGTAGAAAATGATAATGTAGAGTGCAATAGCAAAAAAGAAGAAAAGAAAGAAAATGTAGTATTTGATGATAATAAAAAATTAGAACTAGTAGAAGTTGGAGATTTGAAAAAAGGTACTAGAAGCGATGAAGTAGTTATAGGTTTAGCGCCAGCATTTTTTAACCATCAAACTAAAACTATAGTTGGTATAGAACACGATAAAGTATTAAAAGAAGTTATAGCAGGTATTGAAGAAGAAGGATTAACTTATAGACTAGCAAAAATTTATAGAACGTCTGATGTTTCTTTTATAGCACATGATGCAGCAAAACTAAGTGGTTCAGGAATAGGAATAGGTATACAGTCAAAAGGTACAACAATAATACATCAAAAGGATTTATTTCCTTTAAGTAACTTAGAATTATTCCCCCAAGCTCCACTTATAGATTTAGAAACATTTAGACAAATAGGTAAAAATGCAGCTAAATATGCTAAAAATGAATCACCAGCTCCAGTGCCAGTGAAAAATGACCAAATGGCAAGACCAAAATATCAAGCAATTGCAGCACTTTTACATATAAAAGAAACAGAACATGTTGATAGAAACAAAAAACCTCAAGAATTGAAGATAACATTTAAATAAACAAGGAGGGTAATGATGAATCAAGATTTATTAATAAAACAAATCGTAGCGGAAGTACTAAAAAATATGAACTCTACTAATATAAATGAAGTTTCAAATGCTGTTAAAAATGTTTTAAAAAGTGATAAAGTCACAAGCGCTAATTATCCATTAGGAGAGAAAATACCGGAAAAAATAAAATCACAATCTGGAATAAAATTATCAGATGTAACTTTAGACAAAGTAATAAGAGGTGAAATTGGATCTAAAGATATAAGAATATCTAAAGAAACTTTAGAATTACAAGCACAAGTAGCTGAATCTGTTGGAAGAAATGCATTTGCTCAAAACTTAAGAAAGGCAGCAGAACTTATAGTAGTTCCAGATGATAGAATTCTTGAAATATACGATGCACTAAGACCATATAGATCAACTAAACAAGAATTATATGATATAGCAGATGAACTAAGAAATAAATATGGATGCACTATAAATGCAGAGTTTGTTATAGAAGCTGCAAATGTTTATGAACAAAGAGGAAGGTTAAAGGTAGTGGAGTAAAAGTAGTTTGGAGGGTATTAAATGAAGATAGTAGCTGGTATAGATATAGGTAATGCTACTACTGAAGTGGCCTTAGCAAAAATATATGAAAACAATATTGAATTTTTATCAAGTTCTATAGTTAAAACAACAGGAATTAAAGGAACTATGAAAAATATAAATGGAGTATTTAAATCTTTAAAAAATTCTTTAGATAAGTCTAATTTAAAAATTGAAAATTTAGATGAAATCAGAGTAAATGAAGCTGCTCCAGTAATAGGAGACGTAGCTATGGAAACTATAACAGAAACCATAATAACAGAGTCTACAATGATAGGCCATAACCCTTTAACACCAGGTGGAGTAGGAGTTGGTGTTGGTGAAACTGTAAAAATTGATAAATTAGAAAGTGTAGATAAGAACAAAGATGTAATAGTTGTTATACCTAAAGAATTTGACTTTGAAGTTTCATCTAAATTAATAAATTTATATTCAGATAAATTAAATATAAATGGAGCTATAGTAAAAAAAGATGATGGAGTACTAATTAATAATAGATTAAACAAGAAAATTCCTATAGTAGATGAGGTTAGTTTAGTTGAAAAAGTTCCTCTAAATATGAAGTGTGCCATAGAAGTTGCACCAATTGGAGGAGTTGTTGAAGTATTATCTAATCCATATGGAATAGCAACATTGTTTAATCTAACCTCAGAAGAAACTAAACATGTTGTTCCAATAGCTAGGGCATTAATTGGAAACAGATCAGCAGTTGTTATAAAAACTCCTAAGGGAGATGTTAAAGAAAGAAAAATACCTGCTGGAAATATTGAAATAGTTGGACTAAATAAAAAAGCTTTTGTTGGAATTGATGAAGGTGCTAAAAAAATTATGAATGCTATAAATAGCGTAAATATTGTTTGTGATGTTAAAGGAGAACCTGGGACTAATGTGGGAGGAATGCTTGAAAAAGTAAGGCATGTTATGTCTAATTTAACAAATCAACACCCAAAAAACATTAAAATACAAGACTTACTATCTGTAGATACTTTTGTTCCTCAGATTGTAAAAGGTGGTATTGCTAATGAGTTCTCACTAGAAAATGCAGTAGGAATAGCAGCTATGGTAAAAGCTGATAAACTTCAAATGCAAAAAATAGCAGATGAATTAACAAAAAGCCTAGGGGTGAATGTCAATGTAGGTGGAGTAGAAGCTGATATGGCAATTCGTGGAGCATTAACTACTCCAGGAAGTAACAAACCACTTGCAATATTAGATATGGGTGCAGGATCTACGGATGCTTCTATAATTACAAAAGAACATGAAATAAAGTCAATACATTTAGCAGGTGCTGGAAATATGGTTACTATGCTTATAAAATCAGAATTAGGAATAGATGATTTTGAACTAGCAGAAGACATAAAAAAGTATCCATTAGCTAAGGTAGAGAGTCTTTTCAATATAAGACATGAAAGTGGAGCTGTAGAGTTTTTTAACAAAGCATTAGATTCTAAATTATTTGCAAAGGTTGTAATACTAAAACCAGAAGGTATGGTTCCTATTGAAATAGATGAATCACTAGAAAAAATAAAATTAATTAGAAAAAGTGCTAAAGAAAGAGTATTTGTTACAAATGCTATAAGAGCACTAAAAAAGGTAAGCCCAACAAATAATGTAAGAGATATAGCGTTTGTAGTTTTGGTTGGAGGAAGTGCACTTGATTTTGAGATTCCTCAATTAGTTACAAATGCATTATCTCAGTATAATGTAGTTGCAGGAAGAGCAAATATAAGGGGTGTAGAAGGACCTAGAAATGCAGTTGCAACAGGACTTGTTTTACATTTAAAAGAAGAATAGGTGAATTTTATGGCTAAGAATATAAGTGTTACGAAAAAGCCAAGTATAAAAATATACTATAACAAAAATCAAATAGATGAGTTAAAATTTAGAGAAATTATACTTGGCATAGAAGAAGAGAATGTACCTTATGAAATTTTAGGAATTTGTGAAGAAGATGTTATAAAATTAGGCTATAATGCCTGCAATGACTCTATATTAGGAGTGGGGATTGGAGTAAATAAAGATTTTATAATACTTCACTATAATAAACTAGAAAAAGATAGTCCTCTTTTTACTATAAAAATATCATCTAAAGAATCTATAATGAGAACACTAGGTCAAAATGCAGCTAGATTAGTCATAAAAAAACCTTTCAAAGAACTTTAAAATATTTATAAGATACATATAGTTTATCTAACAATTGTATAAAGTTTTATATTTATTATAGATATTACTTAAACATTAGATTAGGGGGAGGGTAAAATGTCCCAATTAGCTATTGGAATTATAGAGACAATTGGCCTTGCAGCTTGTATAGAAGCAGCAGATGTATGTGTAAAATCTGCAAATGTTAATTTAATAGGATATGAGCTCTCGAAAGGTGGAGGTATGGCGACATTAAAAATAGAGGGAAATGTAGGTGCTGTTAAGGCAGCTATAGAAGCTTCTGTTGTTGCTGCCAATAAAATAAGCAAGGTATTTTCCTATAAAATAATACCTAGACCAAGTAAAGAAATAGATATATTAATTAATAACAAAGAAACTATAGGATATAAAGAAATACAAATAGATAATCAGTCTAAGGAAAATGTAGATTTATACAATGAATATGATAAAGAATTAGTTAAAGATATAGTAGAAAATGTAAAAATAGTTAATCTAGAGGATGATTTAAATTATATAAAAAGTGAAGAATTAGGAAATACCATAGAAGAAAACAATTTAAATAATAAAGAAAATTATACTTGTAATTTATGTAAAGACCCAGAATGTAAAAGACAAAAAGGAGAATTAAAAAATAGTTGTATTCACTACAATGAACTAAATGATTTTAAGGAGGAATAGAAAATGGGAGAGGCATTAGGATTAATAGAAACTAAAGGATTAGTAGGTGCTATAGAGGCAGCAGATGCGATGACTAAATCTGCAAATGTTGAGCTAGTAGGATATGAAAAGATAGGATCAGGATTAGTTACAGTTATGGTTAGAGGAGATGTTGGAGCTGTTAAGGCATCTGTAGATGCAGGGGCAGTAGCAGCTGAGAAAGTAGGAGAACTCGTATCTAAGCATGTAATACCAAGACCTCATACTGATGTTGAAAAGATATTACCAAAATCAGAATAATATATAAATAGGTGATTAAAATGGATTTTAACAATAAGGAATTAGTAGAAAAAATAACTAAAATAGTAATACAAAAATTACAAGAAGAAAAAGAAGTTTTAATCCCTATCGGTATCTCAAATAGACACATACATTTGTGTGAAGAAGATTTTAAAATACTATTTGGCAAAGATAAATCACTAAGTAAATTTAGAGATTTAAAGCAACCAGGTCAGTATGCTGCAAATGAATGTGTAACTATAAAAGGCTCTAAAGGAGAATTAACAAAAGTTCGAATTTTAGGGCCTTTAAGAAATGAAACTCAGATTGAAATTTCTGTATCGGATGGCTTTAAATTAGGTATAAATCCACCTATAAAAGAATCAGGAAATCTAAAAGATACTCCTGGTATTGAAATTATAGGGCCTAAAGGAAAAGTTGTCAAAGAAAAAGGTGTAATTTGTGCATTAAGACATATACATATGTCACCAAATGATGCTAAAAAATTAAATTTATGTGATAAAGATATAGTAGATGTTGAGATAACGGGGATTAGAAAAGCTATACTAGGAAACGTATTAATTAGAGTAAATGAAAATTTTGAACTAGAAATGCATTTAGATATGGATGAAGCTAATTCGTGCTTAATAAAAAATAACGACTTAGTTAAAATTGTAGAAAATAGGTGAGAATGTGAATCTAAATGACTGCAATAATAAGGTAAAAGAGTTTTCAAGACTTATAAAAGAAAAAAAGTGCAATAAATATAACGGTAGGCTAAAAGTAGGAGTAGATTTAGGAACTGCAAATATAGTTTTATCTGTTGTAGATGAAAATAATAATCCTATAGCTGGAGCTATGAAAGCTTCATCTGTAGTTAAAGATGGGATAGTTGTAGATTATATAGGTGCAACTAATATACTTAGAAAATTAAAAGAAGAAGTAGAACAAATTATAGGATGTGAATTAACTTATGCTTCAACTGCAATCCCTCCAGGAATTACTGAGGGAAATACTAAAGTTATATGTAATGTAGTAGAATCTTGTGATATGGAAGTTTTAAATATAATAGATGAGCCAAGTGCAGCAGCTACAGTACTTAAAATAACTAATGGGGCAGTAGTTGATGTTGGTGGAGGGACTACTGGGATAAGTATAATAAAAAATGGGGAAGTCGTGTTTACAGCTGATGAAGCAACAGGTGGAACTCATATGACACTAGTTCTTGCAGGGTTTAATAAAATACCTTTTGAAGAAGCAGAAGTTATAAAAAAAGAGAAAAAGTATGAAAAAGATACGTTTATAATAGTAAAACCTGTCATTGAAAAAATGGCATCTATAGTTAAAAAGTATATAAAAGATTACAATATAGACACTATCTATGTAGTCGGTGGTGCTTGTTGCTTTAGTGAATTTGAAAAAGTATTTAAAAAAGAAATAAAAATAGAAACAGTAAAACCATTAGAACCACTACTTGTAACACCTCTTGGAATAGCAATGAATTGCCATATATAGAAGGTGATAAATTGGATTTAAAAAAACTTGAAAACATAATTAGTGAAAATGTAGAAAGTGTAGTTATAGATTATATAGTAGAAAAAGTATTTGAAAAGCTAGAAAGCTACAATAAAAAATTGTTAGTAGTATTTACTGGTGCTAGTATTGGATTTAAAGATGCATTTAAATGCATTAAAATGCTTCAAGATAGAGGATTTAAATTAACAATAGTATTATCAAATGGAGCTTTAAATGTATTTAATGAAAATTTAATAAAAGAATTTTTTAAAGTGGAAAAAGTTATAAAAGAAGATGACAATGAAAATATAATAAGTCTAGTAAAAGAAAATACTATTATAATGATACCTACATTAACAGTTAATACCTGTAGCAAAATTGCAAATGGAATAAATGATAATATAGCTACTAATATAATAAGTTATTCCTTAATTAATGGTAAAAAAGTAATAGCAAGTATTAATGGATGCTGCCCAGACAACGAAGAAAGAATATCTATATTTAAAGATAATATGAGCAATTCATATAAAGATTTACTTAGAAATAATATAAAAAAATTAAAAGATTACAATATTATATTAACTACATCAGTAAATTTAGAAAAAAAAGTTATAAAAATATATAAAGATAATTTTAGTTTAAACACTAATAAAAAAAATAATGATGAAATTGATTATATATGTAGTAAACAAAATATAGAGATTAAAGAAATACTCTTAAATAAGAAAATAATAAGTAAAATAGATGTATATAACTTAAAACACTATAAAGTAATAAAAATAAATCAAGATTCTATAATCACGCCTTCGGCTAAAGATGAGGCATTAAAATACAATATAAATATATTAAAAATATAAAGCTAGGTGAAAAATATGTATCTAGGAAGTGTAGTAGGAACAGTAGTATCAACTACTAAAAATGAAGGATTAATAGGAACAAAGCTTCTACTTGTAAAACAATTAAATGAAAAATTAGAAGTGGTTGGAAACACACATGTTGTAGTAGATTCAGTAGGCGCTGGAGTTGGAGAGACTGTAATTGTTGCAACAGGGAGCTCTGCAAGAAAGATATTTTCATCTGATTCCCCTATAGACTGTGCAATAGTTGGAATAGTAGATAGTATAGAAGTTAATAATTAGGTGATATAATATGGCTAATTTATATACGAAAACAGGTGATAAAGGAAGTACTAGTCTGTTTGGTGGTAAAAGAGTATCAAAAAATGACTATAAAGTAGAATGTTATGGAACAATAGATGAGGCTATATCAATGCTTGGAGTTGCGTACTCTCAAAGTAAAAATGAAGATATAAAAAGTTATCTAAATAAAATACAAAGAAAATTATTTATAGTAGGTGCTGAACTTGCTAGTGATGAAAAAGGATTATCTATGTTGTCATATACAGTAAATGAAGAAGACATAAAAGAATTAGAACATATAGTAGATGAGTGCAGCAAGCTAAATGGAAGACAAAAAAGTTTTATAATACCTGGGAAAAATGAGTCTTCAGCATCTATTCATGTTGCAAGAACTATAATAAGAAGAGCAGAAAGAAATATAGTTACGTTAAAAGAAAATGGTAATATTAGAGATGAATTACTAAAATACGTAAATAGATTATCGGATACATTATATGCTTTAGCAAGATTAGAAGAAACTTATTGTAAGATAGATGATATAAAAAGCAAGGTTATAGATAAGTTAGAAAAACTTGATAATATAGAAAAAGAAAATGAAGAGAGTATAAAGTTTAAATTAGAAAATATAATAAAAATGGCAAGTTATGCTCAGAGAAAAGCAAAAGAATTAAATGTTAATATAGTTTTTTCTGCAGTAGATAGTGGAGGTAATCTTATATTACTTCATAGAATGGAAGATTCATTACTTGGTAGTATAAATATAAGTATGAATAAAGCATATACTGCAAATGCCTTAAAAATATCAACTGATAAACTAGGTAAGCTTTGTAAAAGTGGAGAAGCACTTTACGGTATTCAAAATACTAATGACAATAAAATAGTTGTCTTTGGTGGAGGATATCCAATATATAACAATGAAAAAATAGTTGGAGCTATAGGTGTAAGTGGCGGTAGTGTAGAAGAAGATATGGAGATAGCTTTATACTCAATACAAATGATGAAAATGAAAAGCAATTAAGCAAAATGTAATGGGGGGATAATAATGAGTGCGTTAAATGTTGAGGAAATAGTAAAAAAGGTTATGAGTGAATTAAATAATGTAAATTCTTTAAAAGAGTGTGAACATGGAATATTTGAAAGTATGAACGATGCTATAGAAGCATCATTCATAGCTCAGAGAAAGTACTTAAAGCATAGCCTAAGTGATAGAGATAAATACATAAAAGCTATAAAAAATGAATTTTATAAAGAAGAAAATCTAAAAAAAATATGCAAAATGACAGTTGAAGAAACTGGTATGGGAAATTACAGCCATAAACTTTTGAAAAATAGATTAGTACTAGAGAAAACACCAGGTGTAGAAGATTTAAAAACAGACGCTTATACAGGTGATAATGGTCTTACTTTAGTAGAACTTTCTCCATATGGAGTAATAGGGTCTATAACACCTACAACAAACCCAACAGAAACCATTCTTTGTAATACTATAGGAATGTTAGCAGCAGGAAATTCAATTGTTTTTAGTCCTCACCCAAGAGCTAAGGAAGTATCTTTATTTACCATAAAACTTATAAATAAAGCATTAAAAGAAGCTAAAGCCCCAGATAATTTAGTGGTAACGTTAAAAAATCCTACAATAGAAAATGCAAATATAATGATGAACCATGAAAAAGTTAAATTGCTAGTAGCAACTGGAGGGCCGGGCGTTGTGAAATCAGTATTATCTACTGGAAAAAAAGCGATAGGAGCAGGGGCTGGAAATCCTCCAGCAGTAGTTGATGAAACTGCAGATATAGAAAAAGCAGCAAAAGATATAGTTGATGGATGTAGCTTTGATAACAATCTTCCATGCATAGCAGAAAAAGAAGTTATAGCAGTAGATGAAATTACTGACTATTTAATATTCAATATGAAAAAAAATGGGGCATATGAAATAAAAGATAAGGAAACTTTAAATAACTTACAAAACTTAGTTTTATCTAAGGATTTAAAATTAAATACTGAATGTGTTGGAAAAAGTGCAAGATATTTATTAGATAAGATAGGAATACAAGTTGAGGATGATATAAAAGTAATAATAATGGAAACAGATAAAAATCACCCATTTGTTATAGAAGAATTAATGATGCCAATACTTCCAATAGTTAGAGTTAAAGATGTTGACGAAGCTATAGAACTATCTATAGAAGTTGAACATGGAAATCGACATACAGCTATAATGCATTCTAAAAATATTGATAAATTAAGTAAGATGGCCAAATTAATTCAAACCACTATATTTGTTAAAAATGGACCATCATATTCTGGTATAGGTGTAGGTGGAGAAGGATATACAACATTTACAATAGCTGGTCCAACAGGAGAAGGTTTAACAAGTGCTAAAACTTTTGCTAGAAAAAGAAGATGTGTACTTGTAGATGGCTTTGATATCAGATAAGAGGTGAGATTATGGAAAAAGATTTAATAAGCATTATTAAAGAAGCTGGTATAGTAGGTGCTGGTGGAGCTGGATTTCCAACTCATGTAAAATTAAATACAAAGGCAGATTATTTAATTATAAATGGAGCTGAATGCGAACCTCTTTTAAGAGTAGATCAACAACTGATGGCTAAAGAATCTAGAAAACTTTTAGACGCTATAGATTTAGTTAAAAAATATATTGGCGCTAAAGTTGCAATAATTGGATTAAAATCTAAGTATAAAAAAGCCATAGAAAATATAGAAACTATAATTAATGAGTATGAAAATATAAAAATGCATAAAATGCCTAATTTTTATCCAGCAGGAGATGAACAGGTATTAGTGTATGAAACTATTAAAAAAATAATACCAGAAGGTTCAATTCCACTTAGTGTAGGAGCTGTAGTATTAAACGTAGAGACTTTATTAAATATATATGAAGCTTATTACAATGATTTAAAAGTTACTAATAAATATGTAACTGTAACTGGAGATGTTAAAGAAAAAATAACAGTTAATGTTCCTATAGGTATATCCATAAAAGAAGTTATAGATTTAGCAGGAGGGAGTAATTTAGATGAATTTGTTGTTATAAATGGTGGACCTATGATGGGTAAAATAGTTTCATTAGATGATGTAATTACAAAAACAACTAAAGGTCTTATAGTATTACCTAAAGAACATAGTCTAGTTAAATCTATAAATAAAAATATATCTCAAACATTAAAAGAAGCTAAAACTTCTTGTATGCATTGTAGTTTATGTAGTGAAATATGCCCTAGAAATTTATTGGGTCATAATATAAATCCACATAAACTAATAAGAATAGCAAGTTATTCAAGTATTTGCGATACCAAATCTAGTTTAACAACAGCATTTTTATGCTGTGAATGTAGGTTATGTGAATATGCTTGTATTATGAATTTACAACCTTGGAAATTACATTCAAATCTAAAAAAACAAATGTCAGCAAAAAATATAAAAAACGATAATAACAATACACCAATAGATGTACATCCATTTAGAGAATATAAAAGATATCCAGTAAGTAAATTAATATCTAAGTTAGATCTTTCGAAGTATGATAAAAACGCAGAAATAATAAATATTTATAAGAATTTTACAAAGGTAAAAATACTTTTAAATCAGCATATAGGAATAAGTGCAACACCTATTGTAAAAAAAGGAGATAAAGTTCTTAAAGGACAGCTAATTGCATTTACAAAAGAAGATAAATTAGGAACATCAATTCATTCAAGTATAGAAGGATTAGTAAAAGAAGTAAATGATAAGTATGTATTAATAGAAAGCTAAATTTTTATTAGGAGGAGTAACATGGATATATTTGCAATGGTAGCAGCTTTTGGAGGAGGAGCATTTGGAGCTTTAATAGGAGCATTACCAGCATTTATACTTACAGGTGTGATAGCGATAGCAGGTGCAGCTATAGGGATGGCAGGTGGATCAGATTTAGTTGTTGGAAATGTAGCTTTTGGTTCTTTTTTGGGACCTCATATAGCATTTGCAGGTGGGGTTGCAGCAGCAGCATATGCAGCAAACAAAAGAAGCACAAGTACATCTAAAGTAACATCAACTGGAGAAAAAATCTTAGGTAGTGATGAAGTAGAAAGTGGAACATCAATAGGTTTATCCTTAAACCTAACAGGAGACTATAAAGTTTTGTTAGTTGGTGGGATATTTGGGATATTAGGTTTTTTAATAAATTATTTATATGTATCAGTTATAGTACTTCCAACAGATACTCCAGGTATGACAGTTTTTACACTGGGTGTAATAGCAAGGCTAACTCTTGGAAATAGTGGACTATTTGGTAAATATGATAAAAATAAAAAAAGAAAATACTTATCTACCGGAAAAATGCTTGGATATAATATAGTATTAGGTGCATCATTAGGAATAGTAGTTTCTTATGTGGCAGCATCACTTTCCAATACCTTTGAAGTAGCTCCAGAGGTAATATCATTATTCCCAACACTATGTTTTGGAATAAGTGCATTTTCTTTAATATTTACACAAACAGGCTCGGCTACACCAGCAACACATCATATAACATTAATATCAGCACTTGCAGCTGTTGTTTCAGGAAATCCCATATTTGGAGTATTGTTTGGAATTATAAGTTGTTTAATTGGAGATTTCGGAGCTAATACACTTAATAGTAATTGTGACTCTCATATAGATCCACCGGCATTCTCAATATTTATATGTACATTTATAATAAACTTCATATTTTAATTAAAACTAAACAATAATTTTTAAAATTTCGTATAAAATTTTACATATTTGAATTATAGATAAATATAATTTAGATAAAACATATTAGCAAACATGATAAGAATTAGGGGGACACAATATGAAAAAATCAATTGGACTTGTGGAATTAAAAAGTATTCCCATAGGGATAGAAGTTGCAGATATAATGCTAAAAACAGCAAATGTAGAATTAATATTAGCTAATCCAATTTGTCCGGGAAAATATGTGATAATAGTGAGTGGGAACGTAGGTTCAGTAGAAAATGCTATAAAAGCAGGTAAAGATAAAGCAGGAATATTTTTAATTGAAAGTCATGTGATAAATAATATACATGAAGATGTAATACCAGCCTTAACAGGTACTATAGAACCAGTAAATATTAAATCTATTGGATGTATAGAAACAATATCAGCACTAACAGCTATAAAAGCTGGAGATATAGCTCTTAAATCATCTAATATTGAATTAATAGAAATAAGACTTGCAAGAGGCCTTGGTGGAAAGGGATTTATAGTAATGTGTGGAGATATAGCATCTATAAATTCTGCTATAAAATCTTGTACAAATGAATTACAAGAAAGTGGGGAGATAACAAGTACATCTTCTATAGCATCTCCACATAGAGATTTAATAAATAAATTAATGTAGAGTAAAAATAATTAACAAAAAGTCTAACTTGATTTTATAGGTTAGATTTTTTTGTATTATTAAGTGAATTATAGAAACATATTAAAATAATATATCTTTTATTACCTAGAATTTTTATAGATATAATAAAATATATAAAAAAACAACTATATGTATTTCTAATATTAATTTATGATATAATATTTTTTTAATTAATATTAGAAAGGAATTTATAATATGCCATTTACATTTTCTCATCCTGCTATAGTAATTCCATTTAAAAATAAGTACTTTAATTTTAGTGGATTAATACTAGGATCTATGGCACCTGATTTTATATACTTTGTACTATTTAGTCCAAGTAGCAATATAGGTCATGAATTTTTAGGATTTTTCTTTTTTAATCTTCCAATGTGCTTTTTAATAAATTATGTATTTTACAAATATGTACAAAAAGCACTTATATTAAGTATGCCTAATTTTATATCAAATAAATATGTGTACCTTACTAAATTAAAAAACACATTATATAATAAAAAAGAAATATTAAAGTTTGTAATATCATGTTTAATAGGTATGATAACTCATGTACTTTGGGATAGTTTCACTCATATTAGTGGATTTTTTGTTAACAATATAGCTTTTTAAGAGATAGTATTAATGTATTTAATATGTCTATTCCAATTTATAAAATAATACAACATGGTAGCACAATGATAGGCTTTTTAGTTATATTTATATATCTTTATACTGTTAAAGGTAAAAACACTTTTTATCCTAAAATAAACAAATTTAAGCTATACTTAAGTCTTGTATTAGTATTCATAATTGCTATGATTGTTTCTATATTTATTTTTGTTAAAACAGGTGCTTTTATAGGTATTGGTAGATTGGTTGTAACATTTATCAATTCCTTATTTATATCTTATTCAATAACTGGTTTTCTATTAGATAAAAATAAAATTTAATAAATTTTTATATATAGAAAAGTATAGTGCATAGATATTTATGCACTATACCAAAAAATCTACAAAAATCCTCTCTTTATGAAAATTAGAACTAATCGTTATAACTTACCTACCAAGCTCTTTATATATTCTCATAATATCAAAGACTATGATGGGAAAAAACACAGTTCATATCTATATGCTTTTAATCTAATCATTGCGTATATGTAAATTGTTAAAATAAAGTTGATATATGGTAAATAATATGGTTTATATTTAAATTAATAATATAGACTAATATATATTGAAAAATAGTGCAAAATAACCATATAATAATATCTAACTTAAGAGAGCTGTTATACAAAATACTTAATAGGTAAAATATAGTAAAAATTATAAATGTTCATAATTAAATTAAAATTGCGTAAAAAAGTTAGAATTCGAAATAGTATGATATAATAAAGAAAATTAAATAAAGGGAAGGTGAATCTCAATGGATAATAAAAAATTATCTAAAGGTGCTTATGGAGGAGTATCAGGAAAAGACTATGTTCCTTACATAACAGACAAATCGAAGACTGGTGCAAATATGGCAGTGTTAATAATAGGTATTATTTTAGCCGTAATATTTGCAGCATCAACAGCATATTCAGGAATGAAAGCTGGTCTTACAGTTGCCGCAGGTATTCCAGGTTCTATTATAGGTTCAGCGTTTATAGCAGCATTCGCAAAAGGAAAAGGTATTCTTGGTAAAAATATTGTACAAGGTATGGCAAGTGGTGGTGAATCAGTTGCAAGTGGTATGATTTTCGTATTACCTGCTATTTTATTAATAGGTAGTCAAGTTACATTTTTAGAAGGATTTATAGTTGGAGTAGGTGGAGTTTTATTTGGTATTGGAATTGCATCACTTGTGTACAATTATTTAATAATTGAAGAACATGGTAAGCTTATGTACCCAGAATCAATGGCTATATCTGAAACATTAGTTGCTTCAGATGCTGGTGGAGATTCAATGAAGTATATGGGTATGGGATTTGGTATAAGTGGACTTATAACTGTATTAACAGGTTCATTTTTAAACGTAGCCAATAATGTTATAAGCTTTATTGGAAATAAGTTTTATAAATGTAAATTTGAAGTAGAAGTTAATCCTCTTCTTTTAGGGATAGGATTTATAGTAGGACTTGAAGTTGCACTTACAATGTTTGCAGGTTCTTTATTATCTCATTTTGGTATTATGCCTCTAATAGGATACTTTACTGATATGGCAAGAGAAGGTGCTAAGGTATGGAATGATCCTACAATGGCGATAAACCAAATGGGTGTAAATGATATAGCTGGTAACTATGTAAAATACATAGGGGCTGGTATGATGCTTTGTGGAGGTATAATAGGTGCAGTTAAATTAATACCAACTATAATAGCATCTGTAAAAGAAACTATGAAAGCAAAATCATCAACATCTGTTGACGGTGAAGATGGTAGCGCATTACAAAGTATTATACTATTAGGCGGAATTGTAGCAGCAGTTGTAGGAGCATTCTTTATATCAAATGGTATAGTAATGACAATTATTGGTGTAGTAGTATCTTTATTATTAGCAGGATTATTTGTTATAGTTGCTGGACGTTTAACAGGGACTATAGGTACATCAAATCTTCCTGTATCTGGTATGACAATAGCATCTTTAGTTATAGCGACATTAGTATTTGTTATAATGGGATGGACTGATTTAGCAGATAATAAATCACTATTATTATTTGGTACATTTATAGTTGTTTCTATATCTATAGCTGGAGGATATAGCCAATCTCAAAAGGTAACTTATATAATAGGTGGTAGCAAAAATGAAATGCAAAAATATTTTGCAATAGCTGGTATAGTAGGTGTAATAGTAGTTGTAGGAACTACATTACTACTTGCAAATCAATTAGTAGTAACAGGAGATAATCCTCCATTTGCATTACCTCAAGCTAACTTAATATCAACATTAACATCAGGAATTATGTCTGGTCAATTACCTTGGGTTATGGTAATAGTTGGTGTAGTTATGGCTATAGTTTTATACTTCTTAAATCTACCTATAATGACAGTTGCTATAGGATTTTACTTACCAATTGCAACAACTTCTATAATATTAGTAGGAGCTTTAATACGTGTATTTGTTGAAAAAACTTCAAGAAGTGATAAAGAAAAAGAGGTCAAAGTTGCTAATGGTATAAGTTTATCATCAGGGCTTGTTGCTGGTGGTTCTATAATAGGATTAGTCGGTATAATATTACAAGTAACAGGTGTTATAAAAGGTGCTGGTCCTAGTGGGTTTGCAGCTTCAAATATGATGGCTATTATACTTCTTTTAGTATTAGTTGTACTTACTACATGTCCAATTGTAAGCTCTAAGGTAAAAAACAATGAAAACTAATGAAGATATTTTAAATATTGTATTTAAAATAAATGATAAAATAGATTATGAAGTAAATGAAGGTGTTGTAACGATACTTGAAAAACAAGATCATAAAATTCAACAGTTTTTTAGAAAATTAAAGTTTAAAATTCCAATGTATAAAAAGACTGAACTAGATGAATATGGCAGTTTTGTATTTTCTAATATTGACGGGAAAAAAACTGTAAAAGAAATTGGTAAAGAGCTAGAATTAAAGTATGGAGAAAAATCACATCCTCTATATGAAAGATTACTTATTTTTTTAAATCATATAGATGCAAACTGTAATTACATTGAAAAAATTAATAATTAAAAATTTCAATAAAAATAGGATATCTTTTAGATATCCTATTTTTATTGAAATTTTTACTACTAAGGCTAAGGTATGCTAAAATTTATAAAAATAATAGTAAATATACATGGAGGAAAAGCTGTTTAAATCAATGAGAAAACAAAAAGAAAATTAGATGTAGATCGAATAAAAAATACTAGACAAAGGGGAGTATATGACACTAGCAATTATAAGTGAGAATGGGTATCCATATAGTCTTCATTTAAGATATATTTATCATAATAATTTTATATATTTACATAGTGCTAAGAGTGGTCATAAGATAGAAAATATAAAAATCAATGAAAAGTATATTTTAGTGTAGTGGGATATACAAATATTTTGCCAAGTAAATTTTCTACAAATTATGAAAGAGTAATAGGATTTGGTATAGCATGTAAAGTAGACGGTAAGGAAGGAGAAGGGCACTTATAAAATTAATAGAAAAGTATAGCAAAGACTTTTTTAAAGAAGAAATAGAATATATTTTAAATGAAAAAATGTCACTAATGTAATAAGAATTACAATAGAACATATAACAGGAAAATAAAATTATTAGAAAATCTACCTATAAAATTAGGTGGATTTTTTTTGAGGAAATAATGAATCAAATTGAGGAAAAATGATAGTTTGAATTTTAAAAAGTTAGAAATTGAAACTTTTTAAAATTAAAAATTTTTGTATTGAAAAAAATTATACTTATATTATAATTATAAATGCGACAACTTATGACAAAACTTGGTGAAGAAAGGAATATGAATATGCAAGATAAGCAACTTCAAAAAAATCTTGGGGCAGCTGCAGCTTTATCAACAGTAGTTGGTATGGTTATAGGTGGGGGAGTATTTTTTAAGCCTCAAGCAGTGTATGAATTAACTGGTGGAGAGCCAGGACTTGGAATGATAGCTTGGGTAATAGCAGGTATCATGACAATAACAGCAGGTCTTACTGCAGCAGAGGTTTCAGCTGCTATACCAAAAACAGGCGGTATGATGGTATATATAGAAGAAATATATGGTGAAAAATTAGGATTTTTAACAGGATGGATGCAATCAGTATTATTTTTCCCAGCAACAATAGCTGCAATATCAGTTATGTTTGGGCAACAATCAGCGATACTCCTTGGAAATGAAAATTTAGTAATACCTATGACAGTTGGGGTAATATTATTAGTTGGTGGACTTAATACATTAGGTTCTAAAACTAGTGGAGCAATACAAACAATATCTACAGTGTGTAAATTAATACCTTTAGTACTTATAATGGTATTTGGATTTATAAGTGGATCAGGGAATAATTCAATAACTACTCCATTAGTAGGAGAGGGAATAAGTGCAACTAGTGTAATAGGACAATTATTAGTTGCTATATTATTTGCTTATGATGGATGGATAAATGTCGGTACTTTAGCGGGGGAAATGAAAGATCCGGGAAAAGATTTACCAAAGGCAATAATAGGTGGATTATCTTTAGTTATGGCGGTTTATGTAGTAATAAACTTAGCGTATCTTTGGGTACTTCCAGCAAGTGAATTAGCTAAATATGCATCACCAGCATCTGCTGTTGCAACAGAAATATTTGGACCTATTGGTGGTAAAATAATAACTATGGGTATATTAATATCTGTATTTGGATGTATAAATGGATATCTACTTACAGGACCTAGAATAATATACACATTAGGACAACAAAAAACATTACCTGAATTTTTAGGTAAATTAAATAAATATGATGTACCAGCAAATGCAACTATGGTGATGGCTTCTTTATCAGCGCTTTATGCATTATCTGGACAATTTAACTTACTAAGTGACTTATCAATGTTTGCTATCTGGTCATTTTATGTGTTAACGTTTGTAGGAGTTATAAAAATGAGAAAAACTATGCCAAACTTACATAGACCATATAAAGTTCCGTTTTATCCGGTAATACCTTTAATAGCAATAGCTGGTGGATTATTTGTAGTAATAAACCAATTATTATTTGCAGGACCTAAAAATACAATGATGTCATTAGGAGGAGTTGTAGTAACTCTTATAGGTTTGCCTATATATAATTATATGATGAAGAAGAATCAAAAGGAAAAAGATATAAAAAGGGTAGCATAATAAATTACGAATAAAAACACACAAAAATAATAGAAAACTTAAAATACACAAAGTAAAAAAATAGAACTTTAGAAGTTCTATTTTTTTTGTCTAAATTATTGAAATTAACTTCAAGAAAATGTTTGCACAAAAAACAAAAAAACTAAGTTTTTTTCAAAAAGATTTTTTATTGAAAAAAATAATTACAAGATTAAATAGATTATCTTTGTAAAGAAAAAAATTCATATTTAAATTTAAGTATACAAAGTTAATTTGGCTAAATAGCTGAAATATAAAAAATAACAGAAAATTTATATAATAAATAAAAATATAAAAATTAAAGTAATCTTAAAAAAATTTTCTAAAAATACATAATTTAGAAAAACGTTGTCGAAAAAAATAAAAAAATGTATTGAAAGTATTTCAAAAAATATTATAATGAAATTATAGAAAACTTAATAAATAAGGAGGCATATATGGAAAGTAAAGAACTTCAAAAAAGTTTAGGGATGTCTGCAGCTTTATCAACAGTTGTTGGTATGGTTATAGGTGCAGGTGTGTTCTTTAAGCCGCAAGCTGTTTATCAAACAACAGGTGGAGAGCCAGGACTTGGAATGATAGCATGGGTAGTAGCAGGTATCATAACTATAACAGCAGGATTAACGGCAGCTGAAGTATCAGCAGCTATACCAAAAACTGGTGGTATGATGGTATATATTGAAGAAATATATGGCAAGAAACTAGGATTTTTAACAGGGTGGATGCAAACGGTATTATTCTTCCCAGCAACAATAGCAGCACTAGGAGTTATATTTGCACAACAAGCAGTTTCATTAATAGGAAATGAGTCTTTAACTCTTCCTATAGCAGTAGGTATTATATTATTTGTTGCAGCGTTAAATACATTAGGATCAAAAGCTGGTGGAGCTATACAAACAATTGCTACTATATGTAAGTTAATACCTTTAGCACTTATAATGGTATTTGGATTTATAAAAGGAAGCGGAACAAATCCAGTAATGACACCATTAGTAGGAGATGGAATAAGCCCAGCAGGAGTTATAGGTCAATTATTAATAGCAGTATTATTTGCCTATGATGGATGGATAAATGTTGGTGCTTTAGCTGGAGAAATGAAAAATCCAGGTAAGGATTTACCAAGAGCGATAGTTGGTGGGCTTGCAGTAGTTATGGGAGTTTATGTAGTAATAAACTTAGCATATCTTTGGGTACTTCCAGCAAGTGAATTAGCTAACTATTCAGCACCAGCAGCAGCAGTTGCAGAGGCTATGTTTGGACCAATGGGTGGTAAATTAATAACAATAGGTATATTAATATCAGTATTTGGTACACTTAACGGATACTTATTAACAGGACCAAGAGTTATGTATACTTTAGCAGAACAAAAAACTCTACCAGGATACAAGACTTTAACTAAATTAAATAAATCTCAAGCTCCAGCTAACTCAATAATAGCAATGGCAACATTATCAGCTATATATGCATTATCAGGACAGTTCAACTTATTAACAGATTTATCAATATTTGCTATATGGATATTCTACGTACTAACATTTATAGGTGTTATAAAGCTTAGAAAAGATCAACCAGATTTATTTAGACCATACAGAGTTCCATTATATCCATTTATACCAGCTATAGCTATATTAAGTGGATTATTCGTTGTAATAAACCAACTATGTTTTGCTGGTTTACAAACAACAATGATATCTTTAGGAGGTATAATAATAACTCTTATAGGATTACCAATTTATAATTATATGCAAAATAAAACTAATTAATAAAAAAGTACAAGCGTATTGCTTGTACTTTTTTATTAGAAGGATTTTATGTTAAATATAAAAATGTGAAGAGTTTTATTGATACACTTATAAATTAAAGTAAATTTTTATTTTTATTACATAAATATTTACAGAATAAGTTTTATCTTTTAGTGATATAAAAAAGGGTTTTTACCAATACTAAGATTATAAAAACGTTTAAAACGTAAAAATTTATACAAATATGTTCCTTAAAAGGCATAAATTTATAATAACTATAAAGGAGGAACTCATATGAAAAATGTAAGATTAAAACTAGCAATAAGTGTAGGACTTTTAACATTTGCTATGATACCAAATAACACAAGTGCTTTAGAATATATAGATAAATATACTTGTTTACCTATATATTATGATGTAAATGAAACTGCTAATACAAACAATAAAATCGCTTATATAACGATAGATGATGGTCCAAGCAAGTACACAAAAGACATACTACAAATCCTTAAAAAGCATAATGCACATGCGACATTTTTTATGATAGATATGAATATGAAAGTAAATAAGGATGCTGTAATAGAGATTGTCGAAAGTGGAAATAGTGCAGGATTTCATAGTGTTTCGCATGATGTAAATAAACTTTATGAAAATTACGATTCAGCTAAAAGAGAATTTGATAAAAATAAGGAAACTTTTTATGAGATAACTGGAAGGACATCAAATATAATAAGACTTCCTTATGGAAGCAAACCGTATACACCAGTCAAGTCATATGAAAATTTAGTTGATGCAGGATATAAGCTTTGGGATTGGAATATAGATACTCAAGATTGGAAAAATGATTCTAATAAAATAATAGAAATTGTAAAAGAACAGGTTAAAAATAAAAAAGAAGTAGTAATACTTATGCACGAAAAAAAACAAACAGTACAAGCATTAGATGAAGTACTTACTTATTTAAATGAAGAAGGATATGAAATACTTCCTATAAATGAAAAACAAATACCAAAGAATTTTTGGAATATTAATACTAAATAAATAGCTATCAAAATGATAGCTATTTTGTTTACTTAAAATTTTTACTAGACAAAATAATACAAAAAATAATAAAATAGGACGTGGTTAAAATAGTTATATTATTTAAATAATATAGAAAGGATTAAATTTATGGATGATAAAAAAATAGTAGAAGATCCAAGATATAAACAGTGTAATAAAGAAGCTATAATGGGACTTATTCTTGGACTCTTAAATCTTATATGGTGGTTTGGATTTGGATATGGACTTTCAAATAGACCAGTTAAAGAGTATACATATATACTAGGTTTTCCTGCATGGTTTTTTATGAGCTGTATAGTAGGAGGAATACTTTTTTCTATACTTACAGTTATTACAATAAATAAGTTCTTTAAAGATATGCCACTTGATGGTTTAAGCAAAGAAGAAGTAGAGATGTACAAAAAGGAGTTTAAGTAATGGAAAATGTAAATTACAAAGTATTAATTCCTATAGTTATATACTTTATAGCTATATTTGGAGTAGGTTTTTACTCTATGAAGTTTGTAAATAGAGCAAGAAATTCAAATAAAGATAATTCTTTTATGGACGAATATATGACAGGAGGAAGAGATTTAGGTGGATTTGTACTTGCTATGACTTTAGTTACTACATATTTAAGTGCAGGAAGTTTTATAGGTGGACCTGGAACTGCTTACAAAGAAGGACTAGGATGGGTGTTTTTAGCGATGGCACAAATGCCAACAGGATATTTTACATTAGCGGTCCTTGGAAAAAAGTTTGCTATAATATCTAGAAAAATAAATGCAGTGACTATAACAGACTTTTTAAGAGCAAGATATAAATCAGACATAGTAGTTATAATGACGTCGATATCAATAGTTATATTTTTTATAGCGGCAATGGCAGCACAGTGGGTAGGAGCGGCTAGACTTTTACAAGGTTCAGTAGGTCTTGATTACAACATTGCATTAACTGCATTTGGAATAACAGTTATAGTTCACACTGTAGTAGGTGGATTTAGAGCAGTTACATTATCTGATACAATTCAAGGTGTAATAATGACTATAGCAACTATAGCTATATTTATAGGTACTATAATTGCAGGTGGTGGAATAAATAATATAATTCAAAATATGGCAGCTATTAATGAGGGAATGATAACTCCATTTGGAGTAACACCAGGAAATATGACTATAGCTTGGGTAACATCATTTTGGATATTAGTGGGATTTGCAGTGGTAGGTATCCCATCAGTATCTCAAAGAGCTATGAGTTATAAAGACACTAAGAGTTTGCATGATGGTATAAAATATGGAACGATAGTATCTATGATATTACTTCTTGGAATGCATTTAGTAGGGGCATTTGGTTCAACATTAGTTACTGGTATAGAATCTGGAGATTTAGTTGTACCAACATTAACAACCAAGTTATTTCCATCGGTAATAGCAGGAATATTACTTGCAGGACCATTAGCATCTATAATGTCAACAGTAGATTCACAGTTATTAGTAGCATCAGGTTCTATAGTTAATGATTTAATTTCAAATTATATAAATCCTAATTTAAAGACTAATTCTAATTTAAGCGGAAAGATAAGTATATTATGTACCGCACTTCTTGGTATTATAATATATTTAGTAGCTTTTAATCCACCAGAATTAATAGTTTGGCTAAATTTATACGCTAATGCAGGAATAATTTCTACATTTTTATGGCCAATAATACTTGGGCTTTATTGGAAAAGGGCGAATTCATCTGGTGCTATATCATCTATTATAGTAGGTATAGGCTCATATATATTATTTAGCCAAATATGGAATAGACCATTTGGGATGCATACTATAGTACTTCCCTTAGTATTATCATTAATAACTTTTATAATAATATCTAAAAATACAAAAGAACCAGATGAAGATGTTTTAGAAACTTTCTGGGGTATATATTATAAATGATAAGAAAAAAGAGATACCTCAAATAGAGGTATCTCTTTTATATCTAACAATAATATAAAAATTTACTTAACATATACAGAGGATACATATCCATAAGTATTACCAAATTTTATCTTGTGCCAATCATGCTTAGTGTCTACTATCTTAACTTTATCTCCTTTTTGCAAATATCCAATAGGTGCAAATAAAGTACCTCTCTCAGCTCTAACTTTAACATTGTCATTTAATACAGTCTTTATATTGGAAAAACTTCCTTTAATGTTAAAAAATTCTTTGACACTATTAACTATACCATTAGCTATTTTTTCTTGATATGCTTTTGTAGACAATTTGAATCCTTCATTATCATTTGATATAAAGCCACATTCGATAAGAATAGATGGCTTATTGTTATCTCTTAAAACTTGCAAGTTACCTTTTTTAACACCTCTATCATTAGCTTTAGTAGAATTTAATAGATTAGATTGAAAAATATTAGCAAGACCTTTATTGGTTTTATCGTAGTAATAAGTTTCTATACCATTTGCACTTTTACTTTCTGATGTATTTTGGTGTATTGATATAAATAAATCAGAATTAGATAAGTTTGATTTTTTAGTTCTTTTAGATAAAGATACATATTCATCTTTATTCCTAGTTGTCTCAACGTATATGCCTTCTTCTCTTAATAGCTTTTCTACTTTTTCCGCTATTTGAAGGTTTAGATTATCTTCTATTCTAGCACCATAGCTTGAACCATTATCTTTTCCCCCGTGGCCTGCATCTATAAATACTTTATAGCTTTGGGCATTTGATATAGTCATATTTGACATAAATGATAAAGACAATAACAATGCTATTATAGGTTTTCTCATATGTTTAATACTCAAAAATGTTCCTCCTTAGATGTCTAAAATTAAATTCAACTCTAATTATACTAGTTTAAAAAAATTTTTCAACCTAATGTAATTTATTGAAAAAGTAGACAAAGTAGAATTTTTAAAAAACTGTAAGAATATAACATATAGTATATAAATTTTTCAAATAGAATATTTATAACTCGTATACTTTTACAAGGAGTATATTTAATTATGGATAATAAAAATAATATAAATAGAGAAAATAAACAAATTAAAAAGGCAATTGATAAGTGTTCCAAAATTAAATCAAATAAAGGTACTCAAAGTCTGGGATTAGATAGGTTTTCTTATGCAGACTTTGTATTGCTATCTTCGACATTAGCATATGCAATAGTAGAAGAATTAAATGAGGAAGATTTAAGCTTATTAATATCTTTTATAAATATGTTAAATGGAGATTTAGTTATGCTAAGAACGCAAGAAGCTATAAGAGCGGGAAGAGAAACAGAATTAAGCCAGCAGCAGGAGGAAGAAGTATTAGAAGAGACGGACACCCTAGCTGATGCTATAGGAGAGACTGTTGATGATGAAATGATAGCCGATCTAATTAGAAAACCTAAAAAGAAGAAATATAAAAAGAAAAAGATTAAAAAGGTAAAGTGATCAATGCACATATTGTAGGTTGGTAACTTTTTATTTAAAAATAAAAAGTTAATACTGGGTAAATTTATATAAAAAAATATATTATAGATTATAAAAGTTTGATATAATAATTATTAAAATGAATAGAAGGAATTGAAAGAATATATGAGGTGTACAAATTTTTATTTTAAGGGAAATGATAATTTAGATATACATGTATATAAGTATGAAGGGGAAACAGACAAGCCAAAAGGTATAATTCAAATAGCACATGGTATGAACGAAACTGCTAGTAGGTATGAGTATTTCGCGAAACATTTAACTAAAAATGGTTATATAGTTTATATAAATGATCATAGAGGTCATGGCAAGACTGCTAAGACGGTTGAAAATGTTGGATATTTAGCGAAGGAAAATGGCTTCTATCATTTGGTTGAGGATATGAACATATTAACAAATATTATAAAAAATGAAAATGAAGGACTTCCTATATATTTATTTGGGCACAGTATGGGATCTTTTGCTAGTCAAAACTATATTATGAAGTATTCACATAATATAGATGGAGTTATATTGTCAGGTTCAAATGGAGACCATGGATTTATATTAAATTTAGCAGAGATAATAATAAATAGAGAAATAAAAAAACATGGACGATTATATAGAAGTAAATTTATAGATAACTTAATATTCGGTAGAAATAATAGAAAGTTTAAAAATACTAAAACAGAATTTGACTGGCTAAGTAGGGATGAAGAAGAGGTTAAAAAATATATAGATAATCCATTTTGTGGATTAATATTTACTTGTGGTTTTTTCTATGATTTTATACAAGGATTAAAAGAAATAGAAGATAAACATAACTTGGCTAAAATTCCTCTTGATTTACCTATATATATATTATCTGGAGATAAAGATCCAATAGGAAAGTTTGGAATAGGTGTTTTTAATTTAAGGGATAGATACATAAATTTAGGAGTACAAGATGTAAGTTGTAAATTATATGAAGGTGGAAGGCATGAAATGCTAAATGAAACCAATAAAGATGACGTTATAAAAGATATATTAGATTGGATTAACAATAAATTGGTACAAAAAACTACATAATTATGTAGTTTTTATTTTTGTATTTAAAAAATAATTATTTTGAATAATTGATTCTAGAGTTGTTAAAAAAATAAAGTATGAAAAAGACAAAAGTAAGAATTTGTAAAAGTAAGAAAACTAATTAAAATTAAGTTTTATACGGGTAAATTATATTAATTCTTATAAAAATATAGTAAAAAGCATAAAAAACTTTAAAATATATTAAAAGTTATATTGACAATAGAATGTTAATAATATATCATAATTTATATAAGAGGAGAAAAACTTAACAATATTAAGTAAAAATAAGAAAATACTTTACAAAAATTTAACTATGATTTTAAATATGAAAACGTATTTTTATAAAGTTTTAATATTGGAAAGTCAGATGAAAAATTAGCCAAGTTAATTAAAAAATGATTAACGTACTGGTTAATTTATAAAAATTAAATAATATTATGGAGGACAAAATGGGAGAGAGTTCATTCTTAACAGGGTTTTTGATGATATCAAACATCAAAACAATTATTTTTATTGCACTATTAATAGGGACGTTTTTCATAGTTAAACACTTTGAAAAGAAGAAAGTAAAGTTCTCAACAAGAACAATCTATGCGACAATAATAGGACTTATACTAGGGGTTATAATCCAATTAGTGGCAGGTCTTCCTGAAGATCCATCACAAGTTGATTGGTTACAAGAAGTAAGTAAGTGGTATGGATTATTTGGGTATGGATTTATGGATTTATTAAAAATGTTAGTAGTTCCAATGGTATTTGTATCGATAATAAGAGTTATAATAAATATGAAAGAAGGGGACAATTTACAAGCATTAACATTTAAATCTTTAGGAATGCTACTTGGGACAACATGTTTAGCAGCAATAATAGGTATAGTAGTAGGAAATGTTATGAAACTAGGAGTTGGATTTGAAGCAACTGGCATAGAAGCACCAGAGATGAGAGAAATAACTCCATTAGTTGACACTTTAAGAGGATTATTACCATCAAATCCAGTACTATCTATGGCAGATGGAAATATAGTAGCAATAATAATATTTGCTACATTCTTAGGGCTTGCGACAAACAGAACAAAGAAAAAATATATGGATACAGTTAAGCCATTTATAGATTTGGTAGAAGCTTTCTATAAGATAATAGTAAGTGTTGCAATGACAGTTATAAAGTTTATGCCATATGCTGTAGTTGCGCTTTTAGCAAATACTATAACTGCAAGAGGATTATCTTCAATGATATCTGTTGTACAATTTGTAGTAGCTTTATATGTAGCAACAGCAATACTATTTGTTGTTCACTTAATAATAATAGCAGCTTGTGGGTTAAACCCAATTACTTATATAAAAAATGCGGCAGAACCACTACTTCTTGCATTTACATCTCGTTCAAGTTTAGGAACACTTCCTGTAACTATAGATACACTTGTTAAAAAGCATGGTGTTGAAGAAGGTGTAGCAAGTTTTACAGCAAGTTTAGGTGCTAATATGGGGATGAATGGATGTGCTGGTATATACCCTGCACTAATGGCTATAACAGTTGCAAATATGGCTGGGATAGATAAAGATATAAGTTTCTATGTAATGCTACTTGTAGTTATAACTATAAGCTCATTAGGAATTGCTGGTCTTCCAGGAACTGCAACAATGGCAGTATCAGTAGTTGTATCAGGAGTAGGACTTGGAGCTTATTTCCCATTAGCTGGTGGAATACTTGCAATAGATCCAATACTAGATATGGGTAGAACAATGATAAATGTAAACGGAGCATCGGTAACTTCAATAGCTGTTGGTAATTCACTTGGCAAAATCGATAAAGATATTTACAATAGAAAAAATACAGTAACAACTGAAGATAGAAGCGCTTAAATAAAAATAGCCCTCATAAATGAGGGCTATTTTTATTTAAGATATATGAAACTTGATACAGTTAGTTCACTATATTGTATAATAAGGAATATATAATTATTAACATAAGTTCCTAGTAGAATTAAATACTAAAAAATAAAAGAACATATCTACAAAAAACTTACATATTTAAATATTAAAAAAATATAATAGTTTTGTGAAAACTATAAAAATACAAATAATAAAAAAGGATGTATATTAGCTACATTCTTTTTTTATGAAATATTCCTAAATTTAACTTTATTAAAAAGTATGATAAAATGGTAAAATAGTGAATATTTTAAGTAGCTTATATATTATTAGCTTAGAATAAAATATTACCATAAAATAGAATAACTTACACTATGAAAATAAGGAGGGGCATATGAAAAAGATAGATAAGATTATAGATGTATTTAGAAATTCAAACTATACAGAGATAAATTCAAAAGCTGCTGAAATGTCTTTTTATTTACTATTATCCCTTTTTCCATTTTTAATGTTTACTATAAGTACTATAGCATATATGCCTGTTATTCAAATAAATAAATATATATTATTATTTGAGCATATGATGCCAGAAAGTGCTTTTAATATGATATCAGCTATAATTTATTCTGCTATGAAAAATAAAAGCAAAAATTTTATAATAACAAGTTTTTTGCTAACTATGTGGACATCATCAAGAGCAGTAAGAGCTATGATAAGAGGTGCTAATAAATCTTATAAGGTAGAGGAAACTAGATCATTTATAAAAGTGTTTTTTATAAGTATATTATCAACTATAACCTTATTATTTTTAATATTTTCATCAATGGTATTTTTAGTATATGGAGAAAAGATAGGATACTTTATATTTGGACTTATTGGACTTGATAAGATATTTATGTATATTTGGGATATACTAAGATACACTATAGGTATATTAACCTTAGTTATAATACTTATAAGTATATATAGATATAGCCCTAATAAAAAAGTAAAAATGTCAGAAGCAACACCAGGTGCTATAATATCAACTCTTGGATGGATATTAGTATCTTTAGGATATTCTTATTATTCTAATTATTATGCAAATTATGAAGTTATATATGGAAGTATTGGTGGAATAATAGTTTTAATAACGTGGATTTATTTAAGTAGTTGGGCTATATTGATAGGTATAGAAATCAATGCTAAAATTTACTTAAGAAGAAATATATACAAATATAAATTTAATGAAAAAATATAATAATAGACACTTATTTGTAATTAGGAGAGATAAATAAGGTATGAATACATATGAATATATAAACGAAAGAGATATACTTTATAATTTATTTGATTGTATTAGAATAGTAGATCCAATAAGAAAAGTAGTTATACATCAAATAAAAAATGAGGTAGATATAGAAAAGCTACCTTGTTATGAGTTTTGGAATAGAAATCAAGTATGTGAAAATTGTATATCAATTAGAGCGTATAATGAAGAAAAATCTTTTTCAAAAATAGAGTTTAATAAAGAAAAAGTATATTTTGTAATTGCAACTTTAATCAAAATAAATTGTACAAAATATATAGTAGAAGCGTTAAAGGATGTAACGGAGGATAACATATTAGAAAAGATAAGTAAAAAAAGTATAAGTGATATAACAAAAGAAGTTAACAGATTAAATGAAATAGTTGTTAAGGATGAACTTACAGGTTGCTTTAATATAAGATATGTAAATGAAATGCTACCTTTTAATATATTAGATAGTATAAATGAAAATAAGACATTATCAGTTTGTATGCTAGACTTAGATTATTTTAAGCAGATAAATGATACATATGGGCATTTGTGTGGAGATTTTGTACTAAAAGAAGTAGGTAAAATACTAAAAGATAATATAAGAAAAGATATAGATTGGGTAGCAAGATATGGAGGAGAAGAATTTATAATTGTATTTAATAATATGTCATTAAAAAATGTAACTAAGAGAGTGCAAGCTATAAAGGATAAAATAGAAAAACATGAATTTAAATGGAAAGATAAGGTTATAAAAATAACATCAAGCTTTGGAATAAGCACGTTAGATGAAGATACAAAAACAGTAGAATCTATTTTAGAATCTGCTGATAAAATGCTTTATCTTTCAAAACAAAAAGGAAGAAATAATATATCACATAAATAATGAAAGTGCTTAAAAGTAGTATAAATACTAACTTAAAAGCACTTTTTTACTTTTAAAATATAACTTTAAATATGATATATAATAATATTAAAAAATACTATCTAGTAAATACAAGCTTATTATCATCTGACAAATTTTCATTAAAACTATAACCATCAATATTAAACTTTTTTAAATCTGAGATTTTATCTATTTTATTTCTTATTATAAAAGATGTCATATATCCACGGGCACGTTTTGCATAAAGACCTTTAGTTTGATAAGTGTCTTTGCTAGAATTATATTCTTTAAAGTTTATATCTATAAATGTATAGTCTTTCTTTATAGATTTTAAATCTATACACTTTAAGTACTCAGAAGAAGCTAGATTTATTAGTATTTTGTTTTTATGTGTGCTTAATTCATTCATTATATTTTGAGTTATTTTATCTTTCCAAAATTTATATAAATCATCCCCACGATTATTAACTAATTTAGACTTCATCTCAAGTCTATAGGGTTCTATTAAATCAAGTGGCTTAAGTATACCATAAAGTCCTGAAAGTATTCTTATATTTCCATTAGCAAAATCAAAATCTTCATGTGTAAATTCACAAATTTTCATGCAATTAAAAACCTCTCCATCAAAAGCTAAGATACTTTCGCACTTTGGATTATTTTTAGTAGATAGATTTTTATGTCTATTATGGTTTAATATAGTTAAATCTTCACTTAGATTCATAAGATTTGATAGTTCTTCTTTTTTCAATGATTTTAAAAGTTTAATTAAATAATCTATATCATCTTTAAATATAGGTATAGATTGTTTATTCAACCTTATATTCTTATCAAAATTCATAGTTGTAGTAGGAGAAATTATAGTAATCATTTTACACCTCTCATATATTTATTTACTAATTTATACTTACACCAATTAAAGTAAAATTGATTAATATTTTAAGTTGAATTTCATAAGTTTATTATATACCCTTAATATAAAAATTTTAATCATATAAGTATGTAATATAAAAATATTTAGAAATAGTATATAACTGTGATAGAATTAACATGTATTGAAAAATTTATATAAAATATAGTTTTAAGGAGTGCATTATTGTGGATAAAAATATAACTTGGATCAATGAAAAAAGAATAGAAAAAACAATTAAAGCTTTAGAAAAAAATAATATGAATGGTTATTTAGCAAAAGATACGGATGATATTATAAATATAATAAAAGAGTTAGTTGATGAAAAGTCATTAGTAGCTTGTGGTGGCTCTATGACTTTATTTAAAACAGGTATTATAGATTTATTAAGAAGTGGTAGATATAATTTTTTAGATAGATACGAAGAAAATCTCTCACCTCAGGAGATGAAAGAGATATTTAGAAAATCTTTCTGTGCAGATGCATACTTCACTAGTACTAATGCTATAACAGAAGAAGGAGAGTTATACAATGTAGATGGAATGGGAAATAGAGTGGCTGCCATGCTTTATGGACCTGATAAAGTTATAGTAGTATGTGGAGTAAATAAGATAGTAAAAAATATAGATGAAGCTATAAATAGAAATAAAGTAGTATCTGCCCCTGCGAATGCTAAAAGGTTAAATGCTAAGACGCCATGTAAAGAGGTAGGCTATTGTATGGACTGTAGTAGCAGTGAACGAATATGCTGTGAATATACTATTATAAAAAAACAAAGAATACCAAATAGAATACATATAATATTTATAAATGAAAGTTTTGGGTATTAAAATAGTATACAATTTATCCTACACATAATGAATACATAATTTGTCAATAATATATAATATGTATATCACCAAGGGTAGTAAGGAGGAAATATGAAAAAAGTAAAGCTTATATATAATCCAAACTCAGGTGAGAAAAAAATAACAAACCAACTTGATAATATAATAAAAATATATCAAAAATATAACTACATACTTATACCATATAGATTAAGTAAACATCAGCACATAAGTAAAGCCTTTTTAGATATGGATGAAACTTATGACCATTTATTAATAGCAGGAGGAGATGGAACAGTAGACATAGTTCTAAATGCTATGAAAGAATTTAATGTAGATATACCTATTGCTATACTTCCAACAGGAACAGCTAATGATTTTGCTAAAGCGTTAAATATTTCATTAGATATAAATAAAGCTGTTAAAGATATACTCAATTCAGAGCCTAAAAGTATAGATATAGGAAAAATAAATAATAAATATTTTATAAATGTAGCTAGTGCAGGGATGTTTACTGATGTATCTCAGAAGATAAATCCAGAATTAAAAAATTATATGGGAAAAGTATCTTATTATATTACAGGTATAGAGGAAGCTCTTCACCTAAGAAAATTCAATATAAATGTAAATTCCAAAGAAGTTATGTACAAGGGTGATATGTATCTTATGTTAGTCTTTAATGGAAAAACAGCAGGTAATTTAAATTTGGCATACAAAGCAGAAGTAGACGATGGTTACCTAGATGTTATTATATTTAAAGCAATGCCTATACCAAAATCAATACCAGTGCTTATAAGTATATTAAAGGGTGAGCACTTAGATACATACAATGAAAGTGAGATATTATATTTTAAAACTAAAAAAGTAAGAATAGATTGTTGTGATGGTTTATTAACTGATATAGATGGAGAAAGAGGGCCAGATTTTCCTCTGGATATAGAATGTATAGAAGATGGAATAAAAATACTTGGAGTAAAATAAAAAAGGAAGCTAAATTTAGCTTCCTTTTTTATTTATTATTTTGAAGGTTTGAATGAACTTTTTAAAGGAACAACTCTATTGAATACTAATTTATCATCAGTAGTATATTTAGTATCGACAGAGAAGAATCCATTTCTAACAAATTGGAATTTATCTAGAACTTTAGCATTTTCAAGTTGAGTAGGCTCTGCAAATCCTTGAAGTATTTCTAGAGAATCTGGGTTTATTTGTTCTAAGAAATGCTTACCTTCATTTTCAGGAGCATCATCAAGTATTAATGGTTCATATAATCTAAATTCACAAGGCTTAGCAGTAGTTGCTTCAACCCAATGTATAGTAGATTTAACTTTACGCCCTGTAAATCCTGAACCACTCTTAGTTTCTGGGTCATAAGTACAATGTATTTCAGTTACATTTCCATTTTCATCTTTTATAACTTCATTACATCTTACAAAATATGCACCTTTTAATCTAACTTCGTTTCCAGGGAATAATCTAAAGTATTTTTTAACAGGTTCCTCCATAAAGTCTTCTTGTTCTATATAAAGTTCTCTACCGAATGGAACCATTCTTTTTCCTTTAGTTTCGTCTTTTGCATTATTTTCGATTTCTAACATTTCTATTTGACCCTCAGGATAATTAGTTATAACTAATTTTAAAGGTCTTAAAACACCCATAGCAAGTGGAGCTTTAGGTTGTAAATCTTCCCTTACGAAAAAGTCAAGCATTTGGCTATCAACTTTAGAATCAGCTTTAGATACACCAATTTCTCTACAGAAGTTTGTTATAGCTTCAGGAGTATATCCTCTACGTCTAAGACCTGATATAGTAGGCATACGAGGATCATCCCATCCATCAGTTATACCTTCGTCAACAAGTTGCTTTAGCTTTCTCTTACTCATAACAGTATTTGTAAGGTTAAGTCTTGCAAATTCTATTTGTCTAGGGATATTTTCCATTTCACATTCTCTAACAACCCAATCATATAATGGTCTTTGATCTTCAAATTCTAAAGTACATATAGAATGAGTTATTCCTTCTATTGCATCTTCTAATGGATGAGCAAATGCATACATTGGATATATACACCATTTGTCTCCTGTGTTATGGTGCGTTGAATGAGCTATTCTATATATTATAGGATCTCTAAAGTTTATATTAGGAGATGACATATCAATTTTTGCTCTTAATACTTTTTCTCCATCTTTAAATTCACCGTTTCTCATTCTTTCGAATAATTCTAAGTTTTCTTCAACAGTTCTGTTTCTATAAGGACTGTCTTTACCAGGTTCACTTAATGTACCACGATATTCTCTCATTTCTTCAGGTGTTAATTCACACACATAAGCTTTACCTTTTTTTATAAGAAGCACAGCTTTTTCGTACATTGTATCGAAATAGTCTGATGCGAAGAATAAATTATTCCAATCAAATCCTAACCACTTAACATCTTCTTTTATAGAATTTACGTATTCTACATCTTCTTTAACAGGGTTAGTGTCGTCAAATCTTAAGTTTACTTTTCCTTTAAATTCTTTTGCAAGACCAAAGTTTAAGCATATACTTTTAGCATGACCTATATGTAAGTAACCATTTGGTTCTGGTGGAAAACGAGTTATAATGCTGTCATGTTTTCCAGTTTCTAAATCATTAACTATAATGTTTTTTATGAAATTAGATGAAACATTTTCGTTTGACATATTAATAGTACCTCTCATTTATTAATTTTTTATCCATAGTACAAAAAAGTACTATAATCCATAATATTAATTTTAATCTAATATTGTAAAAAAATAAAGATATAATTAAATATATATACTTAAAATTATTATACGAATGACTAAATTTTATAATATAAATATAAAATTATGATAAATTTCTGTTTAAATAGTGAACTTAAATCCTAAAATGCTATAAAAAAATGTATACTTACTAGATAAGTCTAAATAATAATAATATGATAGTCATTTTTTAAACTAATAAACATATATTTAGGAGTAGTTAACTATGGAACAAATACTATATTCATTAACAGACCACAAGGCATTAGCCATAATAGTTGGATTTTTACTTATAATGCTTGAGACTTTTGCTCCAATACTTCCATTAATTGCGATAGTGCTAGCAAATGCTTTTGTTCTTGGTATGTGGATGGGTTTTTTAGTGTCATGGGTAGGTTCAGCAATTGCATCTGTAATTTTGTACTATATAGCAAATAAGTTTTCAAGGTTAAAATACATTCAAAAGTATAAATCAAAAGAACAAGTAAAAAGGATAACTTCTTGGATTCATAAGCAAGGATTTAACACTATATTTATATCTTATGCATGTCCTTTTATACCAGATTTTTTAGTAACAATTTCATCTGGATTTGCAGGAACAGAAATAAAAAATTATATATCAGGAATGGTATTTGGAAAATTTGTAATGTTTTTACTTATAAGTTACATTGGGGAAGATTTGGATAAAGTTTTACAAGAACCTATTAAAGTAGTAGTATTTGCTTTAGCTGTAATTATATCTTGGATACTTGGAAGAAAAATAAATAATAGAATACATACAGGAAATGTACCTAAATAGAATTAAATAATATAAATATAATATTTATAATTTTCGACAAATAATTTCACAAAAACATTTACTATATATATATTTTTGTGATATAATTTTATAGTTATATTTTAATGAAGGGGGAGAGTAATATGAAAAAAGTATATATTATAACAACATATACAGGTACAGTATTATCGTTTCTTATAAGACGTATAAGTAAAACCCCATATGCACATGTATCAATATCTTTAAATGAACAATTAAGACCTATGTATTCATTTGGAAGGTTAAATCCTAAAACTCCTATATTTGCAGGGTTTGTGGAGGAAAATATAAATGAAGGTTTATACGCTATAAGAACTAACACTATGTGTCGTGTTTACTCGTTAGATGTTACTGATGAACAATATCATAAATTATACAAGAATATAATGAATGTAAGTGAAAATAGAGAACAATATGATTATGATGTAAAAGCACTTTTATATCTAAGCATAGATAGACCTAGAGAAAAAGAATTTAAATATGTATGTTCACATTTTGTTGCTGATATGCTAGAAAAAAGTGATATAGATATTATGAATAAGCCTTCCTATGAAGTAAGGCCTAATGATTTTTATGATTATAAAGGTTTAGTGCTAGAATACGAAGGATTACTTTCTAAATACTACGATAGAAATAAAAATGATATGTACTTAAGAAGAACAGTTAATGCATAAATACCTCTTATTTAAAGAGGTATTTATTTTTTTACAACAAATGGATATAATGTAATTAAATACAAATAATAAGAAAGGGAGTATTTAATGGTAAAGAAAATAAAACCGTACATAATATCACTTATAGTCATTTTGATATATTTAATCATAAAACTACCAGTTTTAAGTTTTGACTTCATATCATTTACATCAACACTTATACTATTTTTTGGTTTATCAGGCATATTAGACATGATGCTTGATAGGTCAGAAAAGACTTCTAAAATGGCAAAATACAATTTTTTTATAGCTATAATACTTATAGTTTATAATATAGCTGTTCCATTTATAACATCTTCACCAATACTTCATTCCAAATCATATAGAAACTTATTAGGAGAGGTTAAGGAAAGCACCTTTACAAAAGATGTAAGTCCTGTAAGTGTAGCAGATATTCGTTTAGTAGATGAAGATATGGCTATGAAATTGGGAGACAAAAAAGTTGGAGAAGTACCAGCATTAGGAAGTGTTGCTAAACTTGGTAAATTTCATATACAAAGTGTAAATGGAAATTTATATTGGGTGGCACCACTTGTACATAGAGATTTAATAAAATGGATAACATCCATGGATGGAACTAACGGATATGTAATGGTATCTGCTAGTAATCCTCAAGATGTAAGGTTAGTTCAAAAGATAGACGGGAAACCTGTTAAGATAGTATATCAACCAGAAGCATATCTACATCAAGACTTACACAGACATATGTATTTAAAAGGAATTGTAAATGTAGGTATGACAGATTTTACACTTGAAATAAATGATGAAGGCAGACCTTATTGGGTTACAACATTATACAAACATGATATAGGATATAGCGGTGCTAATGCTATTGGGGTGGCTACAGTAGATGCAGAAACTGGAGAAACTAAGAGGTATAATATAAAAAATGCACCAAAATGGATAGATAGAATACAGCCTCAAGAATTTGTAACAGATCAAATAAATGATTGGGGATTATATGTGAAAGGATTTTTAAATTCTGTAATATCAGAAGAAGGCGTTTTAGTTCCAACTGAAGGAACATCTTTAGTTTACGGAAATGATGATAAATCATATTGGTATACAGGGATAACTTCTTCTGGTGGAGATGAATCAACTATAGGGTTTATGTTAGTTGATACTCGTACTAAAGAAGCTAAATTATATAAACAACCAGGTGCAACAGAAGCAGCAGCTATGAGATCTGCAGAGGGTAAAGTTCAAGAGAAAAACTATGAAGCAACATTCCCTGTGATGTATAATATACTTGGAACTCCTACATATGTTTCATCTTTAAAAGATAAAGCAGGATTAGTTAAGATGGTTGCATTTATATCAGTAGAAGACTTTAGCATATTAGGGCTTGGAGAAACAAAAGAAGAAGCACTTAGGAATTATAGAGAGGCACTTTCTTCGAAAGGAAATAATATAAAAATAGAAAATGATACAACAACAGAAATAGTAGAGGGTACTGTATCTAGAATTAGCCCAGATGTAAAGTCAGGGAATACTTTCTATTATCTGACTTTAGAAAATAATGGTGATAAAGTATTTAATGCAACATCAAAAGTATCTATAGACTTACCACTTACTCAAGTAGGAGATAAGGTTAAAATAACTTACCAAAAAGGGGAAAAGGGATTTGTAGATATAGTTGAATTTGATAACTTAAGTATAGGTAACATGACTAAAGAAAATAAATGATTTAAGTTAGAAGTAGCAAATTTGCTACTTCTTTTTAGTTTAATTAAATATAATATTTGAATTTTTAAATAAATCACCTAAAATTTGTAAATTTTATAGTACTTGCTTAATATAATAATATATGACCTTTAATATCAAATAACTTCAAGGAGATAGACAATATGCTTGGGATAGAAAAAGAGATATTGATTTTAGTAAGTAGAGTTAGGTGTATGACGGAAAATCAATTTGGAAAAGTTTTTGGGACAAGGAAGAAATTCAAAAAAAAATCTTTTAAAAAAACTTTAAGAAAGATGTGCAATGATTATACACTTAGAAAGTATCCATGTAATATAAATTATTCAGGGTATAAAGACAATTCATATGTATATTACCTAAATGGAAGTAAACAATACAAAGGTAAAGAACTTATAAAGGTAGTTGTTGGATCAGAAGTGGCAATCAAACTAAATAATAATGGATATGATATAAAAAGATTCTATAGAAATATATCAGTAGGAAATTCAAAGTATGATTTATTTGTAGAATATATTGATAAATATGGAGATATAAAGCAAATCTTGATAGACATAAAAATAGATGAGAAATTAAACACTTCTAAGTATGAAAACATGGATGAAAAAATAAAAAAATCAACAATACCTTTTTTTGAAACTCCAAAAGTATTAGTTATAACAGGGGAAGAAATAGATGATTTACAAAGAAGTAGGGTAAATAAGTTAGATGGTGAAGTTGAAATAGTAGATATATTTTTAAATAAATTGTTTAGATATATATAAAAGATTTGTATTTATATATAATATAGTATTTAATATTAAAAAAGTGTAGATATTTATTATGCCTACACTTTAAATATGTTTAATCATATTTTTAATAATATCAAATATACAACACATTGCAGAAAGTTTTTAATTAAAGTGATAATAGCTAAAAAATTAGGTTTCTAAATGAATATTTACAACACTTTAGCTAAAAATAAAACAAAAAAGTTTTTAAAAATATTAATTTCGATATTTTCTCCTATATGAACAACAAATATGATAGAATTATTACTAGATAATAAGGAGGGATTTAATGAAATTAAAATTAATTTTACTATTATCATTGATATCAATTGTAATGGTAGGTTGTTCTAAAGAAGACGATGATTTAGTTAGTCAGGGAAAAGTTGCTTTAGAAAAACATGAATATGATAAAGCTAGGGACATATTAGCAGATGCATTACAGGCCGATAGTGCAGATGATGAGGCCAGGGCTATGTATATGCAAGCTGTTAATATGGAAAAAGCTAATGAATATGAAAATCAAGGAAATTATAAAAAAGCTATAAAAGAACTTGAACGTATAGAAGATATAAAAGATGGTTCATCAAGTATTAAAAATGAGGCATTAACTAAGAAAAAAGAACTTATAAAATTAGATGAAGAGTATCAAAAAGCTCAGAAAGAAAGGAAAGAAAATGCAAAAGAAGCTTCTAAAAAAGGTGTAATTTATGCACAAAAGCAAGTTTCAAGTATTCAAGCTATAATACTAGCTAAAGAAGAGGAAAATAGAAGAAAAGAAGCTGAAGAAAAGCAAAAAGAAGAGCGAAACTCAAAAGAAAATATGGAAATAACACAACCAATAGTTCCTAATCAACCGGGAACACCTCCTATAATCCCTTCAACAAATCCAGATACTCAACCTATTCCTCAAACTGTAGAACAAAAAATACGAACTATAGTAGATAAAATTTTAAAATAAGGTTGTATAGTACAATAAATAGCTATGATTTAAATCATAGCTATTTATTGTACTTAAATTGTAAATTTTATTTCATATAGATAATATAAAAGAATATTTAATTGATGAAAATTCTTATTTTGAATCTTTAATATTTATCTGATTGTTTATGTATTTACCCAAACAAATTTTTATTAATGCTGCAAAAGGAACAGATAAAAAAACACCTAATATACCAAATAATGATCCTCCTATAAGTACTGCAGATATAACCCAAAGTGGACTAAGTCCAACCTGATCTCCCATAATCTTAGGTCCGATTATATTTCCATCTATTTGTTGAAGAATAAAAATAAATACAAATACCCAAAGTGCCTTAAGGGGACTATAAAGAAAAGTCATAGAAATAGGTAGTATAGCTCCTATAAATGGACCGAAATAAGGTATTATATTAGTTAAAAAAATTATAAATGATAAAAATATAGCATTATCAATTTTAATTATAAACTTAAATCCTAAAAAAGCTAATATTCCTATTATTAATGAGTCTAATATTCTACCAACTATATAATGATAAAATATATAATTAAAGGTTTTAAAAAATTCTAAAAAAGAATTAGCTTTTTTAGTAGTGGTAATAGCGTATAATAAATTTTTACAACTTAGTATTATATTTTCTTTATCATATAAAATATAAAAAGACAATATAATACCCATTAAAATATTAAAAAATAAAGAAGTTATACTAAGTATATAATTTAAGATATCAGTGGAAGTTTTTGAAGATAAATTATTAAGTTCTTTTAATAGTATATTTAATCCATCTTCTATTTTATATATCAATAGTTTTAATATATCTAAATGAGATATATGCTTAGTAAATACTGTATGTAAAGTATCTATACAATAAGGTATCTCCTTTAATAAAGTGCTCAATGTATTTATTAAAGAGGGGATTATCATATTAGCACAGATAGATACTAATAAAAAAATACCAATATAAGATATTAAAAGACTTAAAATTCTTTTAATATTAAACTTTTTTTCAAGAAATACCATAAATGGGTTTATCAATAGAGAAAATAAAATACCTATAAAAAAAGGACTCAGAATAATGAATAAACCCTTTATATTAGATAATAAATTTTCTGGTGAATCTATAAACTTATATATAAGTATAGTTATAAAAGCTATAAATACATAATACTTTATATTTTCCTTTGAAATCATAATATTCTCCTTAAAAATGTACTTAAATTAGATATATTAATAGTATTTCATATAAACGAAAAAAAATTAGGGTTTTGTTTTTAACAACAATGTATTATTATATATAATTGTAATAATAAAAAGTCTTATATTAGTGAATTATTAGCATGATAAAATATTAAAGAGAAGGTGTAATATGAGGATAAATAAATATATAGCGTCTTGTGGTATAGCATCAAGAAGAAAAGCCGAAGAACTTATAAATGATGGTAGAGTTAGTGTAAATGGAAAAATTATAACAGAATTATCATTTCAGGTAGATGAAGCTAAAGATATAGTAGAAATAGATGGAGAAAAAATAGGACTAGATGAAAAAGAAGTATACATAGTTTTAAATAAGCCAGAAGGATATATAACAACAGTAAAAGATCAATTTGATAGACCAAGTGTACTTGATTTAATAACTGATATAAAAGAAAGAATATATCCTGTTGGAAGACTAGATTATGAAACTAGCGGATTATTACTTCTTACTAATGATGGTGATTTAACATATAAATTAACTCATCCAAAACATGAGATAGATAAAACTTATATGGCAATAGTAAAAGGTGTACCAACTAATGAAGAAATAGAAAACTTTGAGAAAGGTTTGTATATAGAAGATTATAAAACAGCACCTGCTAAGTTTAAAATAGTAAAAATAAATGAAGAAAAAAATTATTCAATATGTCAAATAAAAATACATGAAGGTAGAAATAGACAAGTAAGAAAGATGTGTAGAGCTATAAATCATCCAGTACTTAGACTTAGAAGAGTTGCTATGGGTAAAATAACTTTAAAAGAAACTGAAGTAGGAAGCTACAGACACTTAACTAGTGATGAGATAAAATACTTAAAGGGTATAAAGTAGGTGAATTATGATAAAAGCTAAATATCTAACTAAAGTAATAGACATAAATAAATTGTATCTAGAACAAATAATAAATGAGGGAGATATAGTTGTAGATGCTACTATGGGTAATGGTTACGATACAACATATCTTGCTAAGAAAGTAGGAAAAAATGGTTTTGTATATAGCTTTGACGTTCAGGAACAAGCTATACAATCAACATCTAAAAAGTTAGAAAAAGAAGGCTTATCTTCTAGGGTAAAACTTATTTTAGATGGTCATGAAAATATGGACAAATATATTGATAAAGAAATTTCATGTGTAGTATTTAATTTGGGGTATTTACCAAGAGCCAAGCATATGATTACAACAAAACCAAATACAACAATAAAGGCTATAGAGAATAGTTTAAAGCTACTTAAGCCTCATGGTGTAATAAGTCTTGCAATTTATACAGGACATGAAGGTGGATTAGAAGAAAAAAATCATGTGTATAATTTTGTTAAAAATTTAAATCAAAGTGAATTTAATGTATTAGAATGTAAATTTATAAATCAAATAAATAATCCACCAGAGCTTATTTTGATAGAAAAGAAAAAAGAGTATTAAGCCATGCTTTAAGCATGGTTTTTTAGCTGATTTATTTCTGAAAAATTTTTTAAAAGAATTAATTATATAATGTTAGATAAAAATAAAATTATATACATTTTTTATATAAAATCCTAAAATGAATATTTAAAATATATATGTAAAAGTGGTATAATAATAATTGATGCTCAATCAGAAGTTAAAAATAAAGAAAATTTGAATATAGAATCATTTCTAAAAGAATATAGAAATTTTAGTAATATATAAATTATAAGGAGAAAGAAATGGAAGATACTAGAGACTTAAAAGATAGTAAAAAACTTATCTCAGACATACAAGCACAATATCCAAGACTTAGTAAAGGACAAAAGCTAATAGCTCAATATATACTATCAAATTATGATAAAGTAGCTTTTATGACAGCTTGCAAATTGGGGGAAACAGTAGGAGTTAGTGAATCTACAGTAGTAAGGTTTGCAAATGCACTAGGTTATTCTGGATACCCTAAACTTCAAGAAGCACTACAAGAACTCATAAAAAATAAGCTTACAACAGTTCAAAGAGTGGAAATGGCAAAAGAATATTCAGATGATAGTACAATACTTAATAAAATACTAAAAGGTGATATAGATAATATAAAATCAACACTAGAAACAATAGATGAAAAAGCATTTGAGGAATCTGCAAATAAGATACTTAAGGCCAGAAAAATATATATATTAGGTATGAGAAGTTCATTTACTATAGCTCAATATTTAGGCTTTTACTTAGATATAATACTTGATAACGTTCATATAATAAGAATGGATATGGGGGACGCATTTGAGCAAATAGTAAAAATAAATGAAGAAGATGTAATAATAGCTATAAGCTTCCCAAGATATTCTAAAAAGTCATATCAAATAGTAAGTTATGCTAAAGAAAAAGGAGCTCATATAATATCATTAACAGATAGCTTATTTGCGCCAGTTGCATCTTTAGCAGATGATGTATTATTAGTAAAAAGTAATATGGCATCATTTGTTGATTCACTAGTACCTGCATTAAGTATAGCGAATGCTTTAATAGTATCTGTTGGTATGAAAGAAAAAGAAGACATAAAAGAACACTTTAGTGATTTAGAAAAAATTTGGGATCAATACTCTGTTTACGAGTAGAATACATTCTATAAGCAATATACTTTCTCAGTAAACTTGGGTATATTGCTTATTTATTTTTTATATTGAATATTATTTAACAGCATTAAACTAGCTAGCAATAAACTGACATTTATATAAAAACTGACAATTATTTAAATAAAATATTACTAAAATTTTTAGAAGTCTCTTTGTCCATTTCTTCTAAAACATGATTATACTTATTCATACTAATCTTAATATCACTATGTACTAATCTATTAACAACAGTTTTAATATTTGTTCCAGATAATAACTCTAATGTAACGTTTGTATGTTTCCTCTTTAGTATAAACATGTGCTTCAAATTCATCTTTTTATATAAAATTACATGTATTCTCATTGATCTCTTTTAATCTATGACTTTCAGATAATACAGCCCTTAAAATAAAATGCATTAGCTCAGAATAGAATTTTAGACTTAGAACAAAATGAAGAAATCTTATATGATAAAGAAATATATATTAGAAGTTATACAAAAAAGACTAGAAAAGCAACAGTTAAAAAGAAATGTGAAAATAGAATACTTAATTCCTTTATTAATATTTTTTGTGTAGATTTACCAGGAATACATTTTATATGTTTTTGAAAGTTATCAAGTATTTTTATTAATTCTTTGCTGTTACAGGGTGATCTTCCAATAAATTTATTATGTCAACTATTTCAGAGTAATTAGGTTCTATAAAGGTCAAAAAGTTAAATTTTTTAAATGATTTTAGATAATTTAACCTTTCAAATAATAATTTCATATTTGAACTTCTTATTTTTAAGAGTGTCCATCCTCTTAAATCTTAAATTTAACGTTTTATTTTCCTATTATGATGATTTAATAAAAATGTCCCCTTTTTATAAGTATAATTATTTTTTCTTAACCAATTGAATAAATGTAATATTCTACTCAGTGTGTTTTATATGATAAGAAACAAATTATAAAAAATATTATACAAACATTTAATAATATGATTTTAGATTAAAAAATCATATTACTATCTAAAATGATTCATATGCATTTACTGTATAACTGGCTTAATTTATATCTAATCTTATGATTAAATTAATCATGGATAGATCGTACTTCAGTGGTCCATTATAGTCTATTGATATATAAGTATACGTCATATCTTATCGAAAAATTTGATGCTTTATGTTTTTTAATTGAATATATTCACAAAATGTCTAAAGCATGAACATTATATATTAAATTGATATTATATTTTCAAAATTTATAGAGAACTCAGAATGATTATTTATAAATCTTATCTATGAAAATAAGATCAATTTGATTATTTACTATTATTAAAAACTATTAAAATCACTATATATATACCAGTATTAAAAAATAAATTCACGAATTTAAACATAGAGAGGATAGATGTTAATGAGATCAAGTAGAAGAGATCTTTTAGATAAAGTTTTAGAATACAGTTTTGCTTGTATAGAATTAAATTTATATTTATATAATAATCCAGAAGATAAAAACGCTTTAAATTCATACAACCAATATAGCGATAAGTATGCTTAAGCTAGATATGATTAGATTTTTAGGAGAAAGGGAAGTAGTACACTATCAAAGATTTGGCGAGTCATTAATGTATGTTTACGACTTTACAGAATATAGACAATAATTCTAATAAAATACTAAATAAAAAAATCTTATATATTAGCTACATTTTATCTTAGTAAAATATAATTAGCAAATAAACTTGGAGCAATTAACGTACAAATAAATGCAAGAATGCTATTTTAGCTTCTTGATCTCTTATTGAGTGGATGTAGTGTAAAAACATTTCAAGGGCTAAGTAACCAGTTTGAAAAGTATAATTACAGTGCATTTGTTGCAATACTCCCAGAGTAATAGTTTGGGAGTATTTTTATGTACTTCTACATATATTTATATATAAATTTTAATACAAAAGGCCAAAGACAAAATGTATAGACTTTGGTCAGGTCACTTACGTCCAATTATACTAGTTGTTCATATATACTAAACAAATTTGTAGCTCTATGCTTATATATTTACTTGTAGAATATAAGTGTATACTAAGCATATGCCAAAAGTTGTATGTCATATTGTAAAAAGTAAATTATATATTTAGATTTTCTAGATGATAATTACAATATTCTATTTATGAATGGATTTAAAATAAACAATATACTTATTTTGGTATATTGCTTATTTTTTTAGTTTTTAAGTACTATATAATCTTTTAAGTTTATAAATTATTTATATACATTAAAATGCTTTAAATATACTTCATCTTTTTCTTTCTTAGAGCGAGTATCGAAAGGATTGTTTATAAGTGCTTTTACATATAAACTAGGATAATTATAACTTAAATAATTGATATAATGACACCACATATAAGTTAGATATCGATAAACTTGAGATATATCACTTTCCAAATGCTCCTTTTCATATTCTTTAATATCTATATTGTATCTAGTATCAATTTCTTCTTTTAAGTGAAAAAGTGCCATAATAGTTTTTGTAAAAGTTTCGTGATCGTGTAAATATTCATTACTTATTAAAATTACAAGTAAGTTCTTGCTTTCATGAAGAGAATCTTTTATTACAGTTAAGTCAATATTATTTAAATCAATTTTATAGTCATATTTAGATGTAATTAATTTAATATTTTTAAAATAATCAACATCATTTATTAGTCTATCTAAATCAACCATATTTCCAATATTATTAATATTTTTATCACCAATAGTAAACTGATTCAGTAATTTAGTTCCTACCTCTGTGAAGAATACACCTATTAGTAGACTAAGCTTTTCTACTATATGCGCCCTTTCTCTTTTTTCTAGCAATTTATCTATGAATAACGTTGTGAAAAATACCTCCATAGGTATAAAGGCTATATCTGCAAATAAAAATATCAAAGTATGATGAGCGTCTTTAAATACTAAGTAATGTATATAGTGCAAAAACAGTGACAATAAAATAAGAAATGCACCTATCAGTATATTTTCATTTTTAAATTTATTCATTATATCCTCCAATTTAAAAAAATTAAATACTTTATTTACATATAAAAAGTAAGTAATTATGCCTTTAATAACTTCTGCCAAAGTTAATGATGATATACATTTTTAGTTAAAATAAATTTTACCTAGTATTATAAAATAACTATATTTTTAATTTATTTGAATTATCTCTCAGGTACTTTCTTTTATTTTTATAATTTGGTATTACACTTTCAACTAAGTTCCAAAACTCTTTTGAATGATTCATATGTTTTAAATGACATAACTCATGCACTAATACATAATCAATAATATCAATAGGCGCTAAAAATATCCTCCAGTTTATGTATATATTACCTAGAGAAGAGCAAGTCCCCCACGTAGTCTTTTGTTCTTTAACTTTAATATTTTCAGGATATATATTTAAAATTTTAGAGTATATATTTAATCTTTCTTTAATTTTTTTATTACCAGAAGTTATAAACCATTCTTTGAGTAATTCATAAATCACATTACGTCTATTTGATATACCTATATGAGAACTTATGTCTACTATAAACTCATTTTCTTTTAAATATATACTATTTTTAGATAAGAATTTATTATTATTAATTCTTAATGTATATGGACTTCCAAGGTAATAAATATTATCCCCATCTATAAGTTCAAGTTTTTTTGTACTAAAATTTATCTCATCAAGTTCATGTAATTTATTTAATATCCAATGAATCTTAGATTTTAATAAATCATTAATATGGAAATTAGATATATCACTTGGTGAAGTTACAGTAACTATACCAGGATATTTAACTTTAATATAAATATTTTTTATATTAGATTTTTTTATTATAGAATATTTTATAGAATTATCTTTGTATTTAATTTCATGCAATGGTTTAACCCTCCAAATAAATGTATTAACTTTATTTTACATAAAAAAATAGATTATTAATATAAAAATATATTGACAATGCTATAAAAAGATAATAAAATCATTAGAAATAAATAATTTAGAGAGTCTACGTATAATCCCAATGATATGGTTTGGGAGTTTCTACCAAGAACCGATAATTCTTGATTACGAAGGAGTTTTACATGATTTTAGTGTGCAAGCTTCTTTGTGATCAAGAATTTTTTTATACAAAAAATTAAAAACATAGAAAATTAGGGAGGCAATTTATTATGAGGAAATTACCAAAAATAGAACTACATTGTCACTTAGATGGGAGTGTTAGACCACAAACAATAATAGATATAGCAAAGAGAGAAAATATAGAAATACCTTCATATAAAGAAAGTGACATAAAAGAATTAGTAATGGTTAAAAAAGATTGTACATCACTTAATGAGTATTTAGAGAAATTTGACTTACCTAATAAAGTTATGCAAAGTAAAGAAAGTTTAAAGCAAATAGCTTTTGAACTTTTAGAAGATGCACAAAGAGAAAATGTAAAATATATAGAGGTTAGGTTTGCACCTCTTTTACACACTAATAAAGGACTAAGTGTAGAAGAGATAATACAAAGTGTAATAGACGGAATAAAAGAAGCTCAAAATATATATGATATAAAGGGTAATGTAATATTATCCTGTTTAAGAACTATGAGTGTAGAAGATGGACTTAAAGTTGTAGAAGCTGGGAAAAAATTTATAAATAAAGGAGTAGTAGCTATAGATCTAGCAGGATGTGAGGAAGAAAGATTTTGCAATAAATTTAAACCTGTAATAGATAAAGCTAGAGAGTATGGATATAATGTAACAATACATGCAGGGGAAGCTGCAAGTGGTCAAAATGTTATAGATGCTATAAATTTACTAGGTGCAAAAAGAATAGGCCATGGTGTTAGAATAAAAGATATGAAAGAAGCTTATGATTTAGTAAAATCAAACAAAGTATATCTTGAAATGTGCCCAACAAGTAATATTCAAACTAAAGCAATAGATGATTTTAATAATTATCCATTATATGATTTTTATAAAGATGGAATATATGTGACGTTAAATACAGATAATCGAACAGTATCTAATATAGATTTAACAAATGAGATAGATTTAATATTCAGGAAGTTTAATATTAATAAAATAGAGTATAAAAATATATACTTAAATACAGTAGAAGCAACATTTTCTGATGAAGAAACTAAAAACTGGTTAAAAAGCTTTATATAAATAAATATCACTTCTTGGCTAGATAAATTATCCAAGAAGTGATATTTATTTGAAATAATTTATTATAGTTTAATAAATTATTCTACAAGTAGAATATGGCTACATTTTTTTAGGTTCATCATAAGTAGTACCAAATGTATCTACTTTAATTGACTCTATAATTACTTTTCTAGTAGGCATATCATTTTTGTCAGTCTCAACATTTTCTATTTTAGAAACTACATCTATCCCGTTAACAACCTTACCAAAAGAAGCATATTGGCCGTCTAAGTGAGGAGAATCCTTAGTCATTATAAAGAATTGACTTCCAGCACTATTTTTATTTTGACTTCTAGCCATAGATAATACTCCTTTAGTATGCTTTAAATCATTTTTAAACTTATTCTTAGTAAATTCTCCATAAATACTATATCCAGGGCCACCCATACCAGTGCCATCAGGGTCCCCACCTTGAATCATAAAGTCTTTTATTACTCTATGAAAAGTCAAGCCATCATAAAAACCATTATTAGCTAAGTATATAAAGTTACTAACTGTATTTGGGGCTATATGAGGGTATAGTTCAGCCTTAATAGTTCCAAAGTCTTTAAATATTATAGTAGCAATAGGAAGCTTTTCAGGTGGAGTTCTAACCTCATCAGCCATTTCATCATTTGAAGAACATCCAACTAAAGCTAAAGCTCCTGCAACTAAAGCTCCTATAAAACCTTTCTTTGTTTTAGTTCTCATAAAATCACCATCCTAATTAAATTTTAGTCGTTTTATTATAGCATAAAAAAATTAATAAAAGATTGATATATCTATATTTTTCCAATATGAATTTTTATTTTAGCATTATATATAAATTACTACATATAATATGTAAAATATTTATATATAAACTAAAAATACTTTTTACATTATGGAGGTAAAGACATGAAAAAAATACAAAAATACATATCAATACTTTGTATAGTATTTTTATTTTTAGTTATATCAGTTAATATAAATTCTTATGCAAATGAACCTATAATGGAGTACAAATTTACCGTAGAGCAACAAAAAGTAAAAAGAGCAGAGTTTATATGGAGAATCTGTATAGAAAAACTTAGACAAGAAAAAGTATTAAGTAACACAGATGCTAAAGCTATAAACAAATATATATCTGATAAAATGGAAAATAAAAGATATGAAGCTCATATCAATAACTATAAATATCAAAAAAATGCACTTAAAATAAAAAATGTAGATAATATTGTATCTAAAAATATAATAACGAAGGAACAGGGAGAAATATTGAAAAAAGAATTATCAAAGTATAATCTAAATAATTTAGAATACTAAAATGATATGTAGAAAATACATATAAAATAAGGTACTATAAAATGGAAAGGGGGGGATATAATGAAAAAATATAAAAATATAATATTTGATATTGATGGTACTATATTAAATACAGCAAATATGAACATATATCCATTAATCAAGCTAATTAAAGAAGAAAAAGAAATAGATATGACATATGAAAGTCTTTTATTTGCCTTGGGTCTTCCAGGAAAGAAAACTTTAGAGATATTAGGTTTTAATAATATTGACAAATCTTATGAAAAATGGGTTCAGTATGTAAATGAATATGAAAAAAAGGCAACACTCTATGATGGCATTAAAGATATTATAAAACATATGCACTCTAAAAATATAATATGTGGCATTGTAAGTTCTAAAAATAAGTCTCAATATGAAATTGACTTTATGCCTACAGGACTTCATGAGTGTATGAATGCTATAGTATTAGAAGAAGATACAAAATATCATAAGCCACACCCAGAACCACTAAAAAAAGTAATGGAAATACTAAATATAAATCCATATGATACATTATATGTAGGGGACTCCATATCGGACTATAATTGTTCTAAGAATTGTGAAGTAGACTTTGCTTTAGCTTTATGGGGAGCTGTAGATAAAAATATAAATGCAACTATAAGTTTAAATGAACCTAGTGATATATTAAATTTTATATAAAGATAAAATAGATTATGGTTATATAACCATAATCTATTTTTTATTATTTAAATTTATTTGTATACTTTTTATTTTTCTCATTTTTAAACATCTTAGATCTTTTTTCAAAAGAAGGACAAGTACCTTCTAACCTTTTTTTAGTAGTATTAGTCATTTTGACATTACTCTCTGAATTAAATTCTAAACTAGTATTTTTCTTCATAACAATTTTTCTACTATCATATCTTTATAGTTAGTATGTCTATATAATTTATAAAATATTTATTGTGAAAGTATATAAAATCATATTTATAAAAAGTAAAAAATGTTGACTTCCATAATAAAAAGAGTATTATATTGTTAGTACAAAAATAGAAATTTAACGAAATAAGAGGTGAAAATGTTGCATAAAATTAAGGTTCACATCAAAGAAAGTAGCTTGATATTAATTTCCTTTCTAAGATGGTTTGTGCTAGCATCTATATCTGGTGCTGTAGTTGGATTAGTAATATCTTTATTTTTAAATTGTTTACAATTTGCAACAAGTACAAGAAAATCTAATCCTTGGCTCTTATACCTACTTCCATTAGGAGGAGCATTAGTAAGTTACTTATATGCCAAGTTTGGAAGAGACTCAGCTAAGGGAAATAACCTTATAATTGAAAGAATTAATGAAGGTCAAGGCCATATACCGTTTAGGATGGCTCCACTGGTATTTTTTGGAACATTTATTACTCATTTATTTGGTGGATCAGCAGGTAGAGAAGGTACTGGAGTACAAATAGGTGCAAGTATTTCAGCAAAGATAGGTAGAATACTAAAATTAAAAGGATTAGATTATACAATATTAATAATAAGTGGAGTTAGCAGTGGTTTTGGAGTAGTGTTTGGAACACCTATAGCAGGTACCGTATTTGGACTTGAGGTAAGCTCTATTGGCAAAATGAGATACGAAGCTATAATACCATGTTTTGTATCAAGTTATATTGGAAATTTTATAGCTAAATTACTTAATGTTCACCACAGTCATTACAATGTAGTTGATGTTATAGGTGGCGTTGATGTATTTTTTAAGGTAATATTGTGTGCGGCTTTATTTGGTCTTACTAGTAAACTATTTGCAGAACTTACACATGAATTAAAGAAATTTTTTAGCAAAAAAATACCAAATTCAACTTTAAAAAGTTTTATAGGCGGAATAATAATTATAATTATTGTATTAATACTTGGAACCAGAATATATTTAGGATTAAGTTTGGATTTACTAAGTGATTCATTTACAACAGTAGTTTCTAAAGATTCATTTATAATAAAACTAGTATTAACTTCACTTACTTTAGCTGTAGGTTTTCAAGGTGGTGAGGTAACTCCATTATTTGTAATAGGTGCTACACTTGGAAATTTACTTGCTGGAATAGTTGGATTACCTATTTCATTTTTAGCAGGTATGGGTATGATAGCTGTATTTGCTGGAGCAACCAAAACTCCTATATCATCATTTATAATGGGAATAGAGCTATTTGGTTCTTCGAATATAGAATATCTATTTATAGTTTGTGCAATAAGCTATGTGTTTGCAGGTAGAAGTACTATATATACATCTCAGAAAAATTCATTATTTAAACCAGATGAAGAAGATATATATACTTAAAGAGAATATATGATAATATAAGAATACATATTATTAAAAGGTAGGGAAAAATATGAGTAAAAAGGGTAATATTTTAATAGATTCACTTTTAGAAAAAGGGAATATTTATAAGTTAAAATGTAATAAATGTAAATCTATATCAGTTCAAATTACTGAAAATAAAGAGCCAGATTATAAATGCTCTGATTGTGATGGAATATATACGATAATTAAATAATATCCATGTAAAATGAAAGGAAAAAGTACTTACTAAAGTTAAATAACTTTAGTAAGTACTTTTTCTAATTTTATTCTCTAATAAATAATATTAAATTAAAAAATATATATGTGAATAGTACTTTTTATTTAAAACATTTAGAACATGGACTGTAACCTTTATTTAAAGCTTCTTTTTCAGTCAATTTTATAGCGCCCTTCATTCCATGAGAAGTTCTTGATTTATGATAGGAGTTAGACTTACTATTACCACCATTAGCATATACTACATTTTTATCATTTGAATTTATAGTATTAGAACTTTCCTCTTCATTTATCTTAGACATATCATATCCTTTATCAGTTACATACCCATTAATTGACCATATATTCAACTTATTAGATTTAGCTTCGCTTTGAGTTTTATTTAGTGCATCAAGATGTTTAGTTTGGTTGTATATATAGCCAACTCTTGCTAATCCTTCTTCTACAACTCTTTCATTATACATTTCTAATTTTTTGTGTTCAGGGCATGTATACCATAAATATCCAAGATATCTTCCATATTTATCTGTTGAAGTTTTTCCATCAAGTTCAAAGTAAACAGTATCTCCTTTTTTTAGCAATGATTTAGCAAATTCAGAAGCTTCCGGACCATATTTTTGTACACCAATATTTGGATGCTTAGTTTCTGGAGTATCTATTAATAATAATCTAGTATCAACTTCTTTATTATTAGGAAGTATTATTTCAACTGTATCTCCATCTACAACTCTATCAACAGTAGCTTTTATTACATCTTTAGAATTTACATCTAAACTTTGACTTACATTACTCTTATGATTAGAAATTTGACTATCTAATACTTTAGAATTAGAAGTTTTACTAGTACATCCTGCAAAAAACAATGGTATTGATATTACAATAGATAGTAAACTTCTTTTATATTTTAGTTTTTCTAAAATTTTCATTTAATTCACCTCTTTTACATACTTTATATATAATACTATTTATATTAAATTTAATGCAACTATTTTGTAGTAAAATGATGAAATTTGTTCATGAAAATTTAAAATACTTTATATAAACTATAACAAATAAAAAATTTCATATATGTAAAAAACTTATCTTGTTTATCATTTAACTCTTTTTCTTTTTTTATCATAATATCTTTTACTTGTTCCTTACTTAAATTAGTTTTAGCTACTATATCTGTCATGTCTACATTATTATTAAGAAGCTTTTTAGCATATTCTATAGTTTTTTTGTATTCATCTTTTCTAAAGTTGCTCATATAGTATATCCTTTCAAATAATAGATTTATCTATAAAAAGATTTTTAACCTATACAAAATTTGTGCCTAAAAATGTTTATATAAGGATATAATGGGTATATAGTCATTAAATAATATTATATATAATTTAAAATTTAGATAAACTAAAACTTTTAGGAGGATACAAATGTCAAATTGTAGTTCATGTCCATCAAAATCAAGTTGTAAGAGCCAATCTACTTGTAATATAGAAAATAATCCAAAAAATAATATAAAAAAAGTTATAGGTGTTATGAGTGGTAAAGGTGGCGTTGGTAAATCAACTGTAACAGCACTACTTGCTAAGAAATTAAATAAAATGGGATATAAGGTTGGGATTCTTGATTCTGATATAACAGGACCTAGTATTCCAAGGCTTATGGGAGTATCAAATGAGAGAGCTATATCTCCAAATGGTAAAGATATATACCCTGTAATAACTAAAGAAAATATAAAAACTATGTCTGTAAACTACATGGTAGATAATGAAAATCAGCCAATAGTTTGGAAAGGTCCATTAATAGGAAATACTGTAAAGCAATTTTATAGGGATGTTATGTGGGAAGATTTAGATTATTTATTAATAGATATGCCTCCAGGTACAGGAGATGTAGCACTAACTGTTATGCAGTCTATTCCTTTAACTGGAATAGTAATGGTATCAGTTCCTCAAGATATGATATCAATGATAGTTGCCAAAGCTGTTAATATGGCCAAAATGCTAAATATTGATATATTAGGTGTAGTTGAAAATATGAGCTATATACAATGCCCTGATTGCGATAAAAAAATAAAGTTATTTGAAGGAGAAGAAACTGAAAAATTCTTGAGTGAAATGAATTTAAAGTTACTTGGAGAACTTCCTATGACTAAAGAAATAATAAATATAACTCACAATGGAGTAAATGAAATAAGTATGGAATTAGATAGTATACTAACAGGTATAGTGAATAATATAAAATAATTAATAAAAATAAAGCTGCTAAATTAGTAGCTTTATTTTTATTTTAAATCTATAATCTAATATATAATTAAGATAAGGGAGATGACTATTATGAAGCTTATAGATTTACATTGTGATACAATAGATAGATTGTTGGAAGAAGATAAAGATTTATATGAAAATAATTTTTCTGTAGACATAAAAAAGTTAAGAAAATCAAATTCTATTTTACAAGTATTTGCATTATATTTTGACCTAAATAAATATAGGTTAGATCCATATAAAAGGTTTGAAGACATGTATGAAAAATTTAATAAAGAGATAATTAAAAATAGGAAGTATATAGGTCTAGTAACAAGTTATCAGGATATAGTATCTAATATTAATAATAATAAAATATCAGCAATTCTTTCAATCGAAGAAGGAGGAGCTATAAATGGAAATATAGATAATTTATATAAAATACATGATAAAGGTGTTAGATTAATAACATTAACTTGGAATTATGAAAATGAAATAGGTTATCCTCATAATAATCACGATTTTAGATACAATTCTTTAAAGCCATTTGGGAAAAAAGTAGTTGAATGCATGAACGAACTTAATATGATAATAGATGTCTCTCATTTAAATGATGGAGGGTTTTATGATGTAGCGAATATATCTAAAAAGCCATTTGTAGCATCACATTCAAATGCTAGAAGTATAACTAATGTAACTAGAAATCTAAGTGATGATATGATAAAAATATTAGCAAATAGTGGTGGTGTTATGGGAATAAATTTCTGTAGTTATTTTACAGGAAAAAGCTCCATAACTAAAATAGATGATATAATATATCATATAAAACATATAGCAAATATTGGTGGAATAGATGTAATTTCTATAGGAAGTGATTTTGATGGAATAGAAAATGCAGTCGAAGTTTATGATATAGGTGAAATGGAAAAACTTTATTACTCACTAAAAAAAGCTGGATTTAAAGAATGTGAAATCGATAAAATGATGTATAAAAATGCATTAAGAGTTATAAAGGATGTTCTCTAGAAAGTTTTAAAAAGAATAGATTAACATAATATAAATCTAAAGAATATCATACATTAAAATGAGTTTTAGGAGGTATATTATGAAATATGCTAGCTATAAAAAAGGAGTTATAATTGATATAACTAGTTTTGAAAACGGTGAGTATATATTTATAACTATAGGCGAAGAGCCAGGTAATATATACACTTATACAAGGCTTGTATATTCTGATAAAACTTTAATACTAGATAACGAGTATAATGAAATATCTGTTAAAGATTTAAATATAGGAGACTTTGTAGTCGCATATCATTCTAACATTATGACCTTAAGTATACCACCACAGACTAATGTATATATAATTGAAGTTAAGTAGTCATATAAGGAGACAAAATATGAAAAAGCTAATGATTATAGAAGATTCAAAGACTATAAGAGAAGAGTTAAAAGCATTACTTAATAGATATGGTTATGAAGTATTTGCATCAGACAAGTTTGAAAATATAATAAAGGATATAGAAAATGAAAAACCACATTTGATATTATTAGATATTAATTTACCTATATATGATGGATTTTATATATGTAGAGAGATAAGAAAAATTTCTAATATACCAATAATAATAGTTACAAGTAGAGACAATGAAGTAGATGAACTTATGAGTATAAATTTAGGTGCAGATGATTTTGTAACTAAACCTTATAATACACAAATACTTTTAGCACGTATAAGTTCTGTATTAAAAAGAGTTTATAATGATTCAGAAAATATGGATATTCTTGAATTCAAGGATTTAAGTTTAAACCTATCAAAGGGAACTGTAAAATCATCTATAGGTTCTTTGGAAATTAGTAAAAATGATATAAAGATATTATCTTACCTTATAAAAAACAAAGAGAAAATAGTAACTAGAGAAGAATTAATGAACTACATGTGGAATTCAGACTTATATGTTGATGATAATACACTATCTGTAAATATAAATAGACTTAGAAAAAAATTAGAAGAAATAGGTCTTAAGGATTATATAGAGACTAGAAGAGGACTTGGGTATATAATGAAATAAAAAAGTGTAACTAATTTAGTTGCACTTTTTTTATTATACTTAAAATATATTATATATGTTTTTTAAAACGACAGATTATCTTGTTTTATGTAACTATATATATTTTTTTGAATATATATATACTAAAAGAAAATTATAAAATGGAGGGGTAAAATGTCTAAAAAAAACAACAAAAATTCTAAGACTAAAAAGATAAATCAGAAAAATTCAAAGAAGAAACCCCAAGAATCTGTAAATATAAATAATGAAATAAAACAGATATTACTAAAAAAATTAATAGAAAAGATAAAATAAAAACCTGATAGCATCAGGTTTTTATTTTATCTTTTTAAAGAATAAGATTAAAACTTACGGGAAAATTAAATAGTAAATTATAAAAATTATATAAGAGGTGCAGACATGGCAAATGAAAGACAAACTATAATACATAGTTCACTTGGTTCTGTATTTAGCGTTTTTAGTGAAGAAGAATTAAAAAAATTAACAAAAGAAGGTAAAAGAAGAATTGCTATCTCTGGAAAAATTAATTCTCCAGGTATAATAGAAGTTCCTAAAGGTGCAACACTTGCTGAAATAATAACTATGGCAGGAGGGCTATTAAATGATAGTGGATTTAAAGCAGCACAACTAGGTATGCCATTTGGAGGATTTATAACTGAAGATAATTTAGATCAAGAATTAGATTTTAAATTATTTGATAAAAACACAAGTCAAACTATAATAATTCTTTCTGACGAAGACTGTATAATACAATATGCTAAATTTTATATAGATTATCTTTTAGGTAAGATGCAAGATGGTAGTTTAGATAACTATTTAGTTGCTAAAAAAGAGATAATAAGAATGTGGAAGCTACTTGATAGAATCAGCAAAGGTAGAGCGAATATGAGAGATATTTTCTTTCTAAGAAGACTTGCAAGTACAGTAAAAGAAAAAGTTAATCAAAAACACAATATAATGGAAGAAATTATAGATAAGTTTTATGATGAGATAAAAGAACATATAGAAGGTCACCGATGTTATACATTTCAGTGTAACCATCTTATAAAGCTATCTATAACTAAAAAATGTATAGGATGTGGAGCTTGCAAAAGAGTTTGTCCGGTTGATTGTATTGAAGGAGAAAGAAAAAGTAGACATTACATAGATTATACAAGATGTACCCACTGTGGACAATGTGTAGCTGCTTGTCCAGTAAATGCTATAACTACAGGAAATAATACTTTTAGATTTTTAAGAGATCTAGCTACACCAAATAAGTTAGTAATAACTCAAATGGCACCTGCTGTTAGAGTTGCAATAGGTGAAGCTTTTGGACTTGAACCTGGTACTAATGTGGAAAATAAAATATCATCGGCGCTTAGACAGATTGGCGTAGATTATGTATTCGATACCACTTGGGCTGCAGATTTAACTATTATGGAGGAAGCTGCTGAACTTCAAGAGAGAATTGAAAAATATTACTCAGGTGATAAAAGTGTAAGACTTCCAATACTTACATCTTGTTGTCCTGCTTGGGTTAAATTTATAGAACAAAATTATGCTGATATGTTAGACGTACCATCATCTGCTAAGTCACCTATGCAGATGTTTGCAACGGTTGCAAAAGATATTTGGGCAAAAGAAAAAGGGCTAGAAAGAGACCAGGTAACATTGGTTTCTATAATGCCTTGTATAGCAAAAAAATACGAAGCTTCAAGGGCAGAGTTTTCACGTGATCTTAATTATGACGTTGATTACGTTATAACAACTAGTGAATTAATGACGTTATTTAAAGATTCAAATATAGATTTAAGTCAAATAGAGGATTCTCCTATTGATTCGGTACTGGGTGACTACACAGGAGGAGGAATAATATTTGGTAGAACAGGAGGAGTTATAGAAGCTGCGACTAGGACTCTTTATGAAAATATGACTGGTAAAAAACTAGAAAAAGTTGAATTTGAATCTCTTAGAGGATGGGATGGTCTAAGGGTAGCAGAAGTTAAAGTTAATGATTTAACATTAAGAATAGGTATTGCCTATGGTTTAAGAGAAGCTGGTAAACTCCTTGATAAAATAAGAAATAAAGAAGAATTTTTCCATGCTATTGAAATAATGGCATGTCCTTATGGATGTGTTGGTGGAGGTGGACAACCTAAAGCTAAAAAAAGACTTGAAACTCTTCAACAAAGAGCTGAAGGTTTAAATTCCATAGATAGATCATTAGACCTTAGAGTATCCAAAGATAATCCTAAGGTAAGAGCAATCTACGACAATCACTTAGATCATCCATTAAGCCATAAGGCACATGAATTGCTTCATACTGAATACTTTGTGAAGGTAAAAAGAGGAAAAGATGAAAACACTGATGCAAGTAAAGAAGAATAGAAACTTACTTAAATAATGATCTTTAAAGAAAGAGTGAATTTTATGGGTAATAAAAAAATCTTTTTGAGAGATATTAAAAATAATGAACAAATAAAAACCTCTCTTATGGTTATGAAATATCTTCATAGGGATGGTAATAAATATGTATTTAATATGAGTGATAAAAGTGGTCATATTAAAGCTAAACTTCCTTACAGAGTACCATTAGGTAAAGTTTTATCTATAGATTGTAAGCAGAATTCTATATTAGATATAGAAGAATTTGATGAAATTAAGGATTATGACCTCAAGGATTATTTACCAACAACTAAAGAGCCTATAGAAAATATACTAAATGAAATAGAAGAAATATCAAAAAAATATATAATATCTACAGAAGGTAAACTATTAAATGATTATTTTTTCAAAGATGAAGAATTTTTAAATAAGTTTAAAGAAGCTATAGGTGGAGTATCCATGCATCATAATTATATAGGAGGTCTTGCTGAACACACTTTAAATGTAATGTACTTGACAAAAGTGTTATGTGAAAGATACTCTTGCAAAAGAAAAGAAATAGCAATATTAAGTGCTAAGCTTCATGATATAGGTAAATTATATGAGCTTGAATACCATGGTCCATTTAAGTATACTCTACAAGGAGAATTAGAAGGACATATAGTAATTGGAGTACAAATGTTAGATAGAGCTTTTAATAATATAGATTATACATTTAGTGAAGAATTTATAAGAAGAATAAAAGGATGTGTAACTCAACATCATGGTAAAATAGAATATGGTTCTCCAAGGCCAGCTAACATGGAAGAATCATTTATAATAAATTATGCAGATTCAGTCGATGCTACTATGAATAAGATAGTTCAAATAAAAGATAATACAAGCGATGATGAATGGTCTGAGTATGATAGAAGGCTAGAAACAAAGCTTTATTTATAAAACATAAATAATTCTAAAATTAAAAACTATATGAAATTTTGTTTAAAATAAAGTCACGAGTAAAACTTGTGACTTTATTTTTTATATAATCTGCATGTAATAATATCAATGATTTGTTATACTTGTTTATATATAAATAAAAACATAAGGAGAATGATATGAATAAAAAAATAGGATTTATAGGTTGTGGTAATATGGCTAAAGCTATGATTAAAGGAATTATAAATTCAAAGCTTATTAGACCTGAAAACATATCTGCGTCAGCTTTAAGTGAAAATACTTTAAATAATGCAAAAGATGAATTTAATATAAATACAACAAAAGATTCAAGAGAAGTTGTATTAAGGTCAGACATAATTGTTATTGCTGTAAAACCTAATATATATGATATAGTACTTGATAATATTAAAGACGTAATAGATAATAAAATAATAGTAACTATTGCAGCTGGAAAAACTATATACTCTATAGAAAATATAATAGGCGATGATAAAAAAATAATAAGAACTATGCCAAATACTCCAGCGCTTGTAAACGAAGGTATGAGTGCACTTTGTAAAAATAAAAATATATCGGATCAAGATTTAAAAGATGTAAAGAGTATTTTTGATTCATTTGGGAAAAGTGAAGTAGTAGATGAAAACTTAATACATGCTGTTATAGGAGCGAGTGGTTCATCTCCTGCATATGTATTTATGTTTATAGAGGCTATGGCAGACTCATGTGTATCTCATGGTATGTCAAGGGATATGGCTTATAAATTTACATCTCAGGCTGTTATGGGAGCGGCTAAGATGGTATTAGAAACAAATATTCATCCAGGTGAATTAAAAGATATGGTGTGCTCTCCAGGAGGAACTACTATAGAAGCTGTAAAATCTTTAGAAGAAGAAGGTTTTAGGAAATCTATAATAAAAGCAATAGATAACTGTATTGATAAGTCAAAAAAAATGAGTAATGCTGACCTTTCTAAAAAATAAATTATAATGTATAATGAATAGTTGTATAAAATATTAATATAAGTTTTATAAATTTATATTTGGGTAAATTATGTAGAATAAAGTAGAACTACAGAGTTTAAATACCCATTATAATTATTTTATAATAAATATAAATTAATTTAATTAAAATAAAGATATAAAAGATTAAGGAGACATATATGAATAAAGTGGAATTACTAGCACCAGCAGGTGACTTAGAAAGATTAAAAATAGCTTTTACTTATGGTGCAGATGCTGTTTATCTTGGTGGAGAAATATTTGGCATGAGATCGGCTGCTAAAAACTTTACTATAGAGCAAATGGCTGAAGGTGTAGAATTTGCACATGAAAGAGGAAAGAAAGTTTTCGTTACAGTAAATATAATACCAAGAAATGAAGAATTAGACCAACTAAAAGCATATTTATTAGAATTAGATAGAATAAATGTAGATGCAGTTATTGTAAGTGATCCTGGTATATTTACTATAGTTAAAGAAACAATACCTAACATGGAAATACACATTAGTACTCAAGCTAGTACAACCAATTCATTAGCATCAAACTTTTGGTATAAAGAAGGTGCTAAAAGAGTAGTTATGGCTAGAGAATTATCATTTAAGGAAATAAAAGAAATAAGAGACAATGCTGCTGAAGATATGGATATAGAAGCTTTTGTTCATGGAGCTATGTGTATGTCATATTCAGGAAAATGTGTAATAAGTAACTATACAACAGGAAGAGATGCAAACAGAGGTGCTTGCGCTCAACCTTGTAGATGGAAATATACTTTAGTTGATGAAGTTAATCCTGGTCAGTATGAAAAAGTTGTAGATGAAATAGATTCTTCATTTTTCTTTAATTCAAAAGATTTATGTATGATAGAATACATACCACAAATAATTGAAAGTGGTATAACAAGCTTAAAAATAGAAGGTAGAATGAAAACGGCGTATTATGTGGCTACTACTGTTAGAGCATATAGAATGGCACTTGATGAATATTATAAAAACCCTACTGATTGGAAATTTAATCCTATGTGGCTAGAAGAACTCAAAAAGGGAAGTCATAGAGATTATAGTACTGGATTTTTCATTGATAGACCAAGCGAAAAAGCACACAACTATGACTCAGCTTCATATATAAGAAATTATGATTTTATAGGAATAGTTAGGGATTATGAAGAAGAAACTGGCCTTTATATAGTAGAGCAAAGAAACAAAATGAATGTGTTAGATAAAATAGAAGTTATAGGTCCATTTAAAGAAACAGTTAATGCAACAATTCTTGAAATGTACAATGAATATGGTGAAGAGATAGAATCTGCTCCACATGCAAGACAAATTGTTAAAATAAAGTTAGATGTTAAAGTAGATAAAGATTATATGTTAAGAAAACCAATTGTAAATATAAGAACAATTAAATAAAATGTAAATAAAAAGTCCTAGTATTAATTTATTAGGACTTTTTATTTACATTTTATTTGAAAAAATATATATTAAAGATTAAAGATGAAGTATATAGCAAAATTTTGTATTAAATTATATAAAGGGAATGCCAATTATAGAGTTGAATATATATTAAAACAATATTTATTGTTCAATAAGGAGAAAAATAGTATGAAATTTATTAAAGAATCTATTGTAATATGTATACTTGTAGTTTCATTTATAATATTTATATCTTCATCAAATGAGAAAGTGAACGAAAATATTAAAATAAAAAGCTATGTTCTATCTAGTACTAAGGAAAATTTAAATAAAGAAAATGTAAGGCTCATAGAAAAAAATAGAGCCTCAAATATTACCTATAAAAGAGAAGATATTACTGTTGAAAGTGGAGTAAAAAAAGAAGAACTTGAGAATGTATTTGAGAATTATAAAGGTGCATCTACTATGATTCATCTTTCAGAGGCATTTGTCGATGCCGAGGAACTTTATGGTGTAAATGCATTTACAATGGCAGCTATAGTAGCTCTTGAAAGTGGATTTGCTACATCAAGAAGAGCTGTTGAAGATAATAATTTAACTGGATTTGAAGTCTATACAGATGAATCGAAGGGAAAATTATTTTCTACTCAATATGAATCAGTCTTATATACAGCTAAGCATCTTGCTAATAACTACCTTACAAAAGGAGCTATTTATTATGAAGGGGTATCTGTAGATGATGTACAGATACATTATTGTCCTGATGAAGGAAAAAATAAGGAGTGGGAAGTAAAAGTAGATAAATTAGCTTCTGGATTCTTAGATGTATATAAAAAACTTTACGCAAATGAATAAAAATATATCTAATCTATTAGCTTATAAGAATATATATTAATCATAATATATTATATATATTTATAGATAGGAGGATAATTTATGCAACATGAAAAGGCTGAGTATATAGAGATAACATCTAGAGAATTAGATATATTAAAGTTTATAAATTTAGAACAATTTGATTTAAAAAAATGTTCTAAGCAATTTAATTTATCTTTAAATGAAATTTCACAACTAATATTAGATATTAGAAAAAAAGTAACAATAGCTATCATAGAAGATATTCCTATAAAAATAACCCAATGTGAGACAAAGGAAAAAGTAAATACTATTTGTAAATTTAGGTGCGCTATTTGCGGAAGTATTTATACTATAGATTATACAAATGAAGAAATAACATGTCCATTATGCTTTTCGAAAGAGATTATGACAAATCAAGATGCTGGTTTTCTAAAATAAATTAATTTAAAGTGTAAAATCTATGTAAAATACTTTAGATTAATTATAATCATAAATAAGTATTTTACATAGAATATATCTAATTTATTACAAATCCACCATTAGAACTTATAACTTGGCCTGTTATAAAATTTGATTTTTCACTAGCTAAAAATAAAGCTAAATTAGCTATATCCAGCGGAGTGCCTAATCTTAACAATGGAGTTTCATTTTTTAAATCCTCAATAACATCTTCATGTATACCATTTAACATATCTGTTTGTATAACTCCAGGTGCTATAGCATTAACTTGAATATTAGAAGGTCCTAATTCTTTTGCTAAAGCTTTTGTCATACCTATTAGTGCAGCTTTCGATGTAGAATATGCTACCTCATATGATGCTCCAACCATTCCCCAGATAGAAGATATATTTATTATTTTACCACTATGTTCATATAACATATATTTTACTGCAGATTTAGTAGTGTAAAAAACACTATTTAAATTTGTATTTATTATATTATTCCAATCTTCATTAGTTGTATCTGTAAACATCTTATAATCAGTTATTCCAGCATTATTTATAAGTACATCAATTCTTTCAAAAGTACCGATACAAAACTTAACCATTGCATCTGCTTCTAAAGGATTTGATATATCTGCCTTATATAAAACTACTGAATATCCTTTTGAGATTAGTTCATCGTAAAGTTCATTGGCTTCTTTTTCTGATTTATTATAATTTATTAAAACATTATATTCATTTTTAGCAAATACTTTTGCCATTTCACGACCAATACCCCTAGAGGCACCTGTTATTAAAACTGTTTTTTTATTCATATTTAGTTTTAACCTTTCTTAAGTCTATTTTAAAAGAAAAAATTTATATGATTGTAAAATCTATATAAACCTACACTTTATAATTTTTGTAATATATTATCCATTTCTTTACTTGTTAGTTTTCTCCATTTTCCAGTGGGTATTCCCTTTAAGGTTAAATCCATTATTCTCACTCTTTTTAATTTTACAACATTATACCCAAACACTTCACACATTCTACGTATTTGTCTGTTTAATCCTTGAGATAATATAATTTTAAATGTACGATCATTTATTTTACTAACATGGCATTTTTTAGTTATAACCCATTTATTATTAACAGGATTAAATATTTTAACGCCAGAACTCATTTTTTCTATAAATTTTTGATTTATATTCTTATCAACTGTAACAACATATTCTTTTTCATGATTATTTTCAGACCTTAATATTTTATTTACGATAGATCCATCATTTGTTAAAAGTATTAATCCCTCTGATGGTTTATCAAGTCTTCCAATAGGAAATATTCTTTCTGGATAGTTTATATAATCAATTATATTACCTTTAACATGACGTTCTGTTGTACATGTTATACCAACAGGTTTATTTAATGCTATATATACATTATTCTTTTTAGGAGTAATTCTTTTTCCATTAACTTTTACAATATCATTAACCTCAACAGGCTGACCTATTTTGGCTATTTTTCCATTTATAGAAACTTTTCCTTGTTGTATTAATTTATCAGCTTCTCTCCTAGAACACATTCCAGTAGAGCTAATGTAATTGTTTAGCCTCATATCGTTCTCCTTTGTTTCTTCATCTTAAATAATACTTTTAAAGTATATTACAGTTGAATATGTTAATCAAGGTACAAATGATGACTTAAATATGTTTAATTAATATAATGATAGTCTTTATATAATACATTTTTAAAATATAGGGGGATTCTTAAAAACGAATTATATAACAATATTTAAATAATAATATATGCATAAATGGCAAAAAAACTCGAGTTTATATTTTTAACTTCCTTATAAACATACGTAAACATACGAATTATATATATTTATATATTTCGATTTGAATTTATTTTTTATAGTAACAAATTACAGAAATTTTTCATAGTATTTAGTAACACTATTAAAAACTCCCTACAATAATCTTAAGACAAGAGTTATCTAGCTTTTTCAAAGATAAAACCAATAATTTAACTTAATGTAGGCTAGTTATGATAGTTAATAAAGTGACTTAGGTTTAAGTCACTTTATTTTTTTGAATTTTATTTTGGGCTAGTACATATATATAATTATATAAATATTAAGGGAGGAGAGAAGTTTTGAATAGTTTATTTATAAATATATTAACAGTTTTCTTTGTTTTAGTAATACTTATTTATAGCATTATAAATGTAATCTTAAATAAAGCTTTATATAATTATATAAATAGTGATTATATAAGTTTAAATGAGCATAACCAAAGAAGTATGAAATATAAATCTATAAAAGAGAAATATGATTTATACTTACTAGAAAATAGTCATGCTCAAGTTAATATAACTACATTTATTGAGGAAGTTTGTTCCAATTTAACATTTAAAAAAAGATATGTACTTGATAATATTAAATCGATAAAGAGCTCATCATCTAACTGTATATTGCTTGGTGTATTAGGAACATTTGTTGGACTTTCGTTAATGCTTTTAAGTATAAATACTAGCGATATAATAAATTCACTTCCTCAGACTATAAGTTCGATGCAAACTGCGTTTATAACTAGTATTTGCGGAATAGTTAGCTCTATTGTATTAAATACTATACTTTCTCGTAATGATTGTGAACAAATATTAACTATGTTTATGCTAAAATGCGAAAATTTACTAACTTCTGATGTAACTCATAATAAATCTAAAGACTTAGATAATAAAATAGAAGATGTAAAAGATACTATAAAGCAAATTAGTAAATCAATAGAATCTATAGAGAAGTTTGATGATATATCAAAAGATTTAAATAGATTTAATAAAGAATTTATAAACAGTATAAAGACGTTAGAGAACTTACTTCTAGGATCTTCAGACTCTATAAAAGTATTTGATCAAGATATTAGAAAATTAGATAAACAATTTAATATATTGAATGTAAGATTTAATAAATTATTTGATAAATATGATGTTCAAGAGGATATAAATAAAGAAATATTATTAGATATAAAGCTTACTTCTAAAAACATAAATGAGTCTGTTGAAAATCAATATAAAATGAGAGAATTTTTAAGAAGCTTATCTGCTAACTTTGCTTTATATGAAAGAACTGCTCAAGATTTATTAGTTAAGCTTGTAGACTATGAAAAAAATATATCTAATATGCAAGGTAACATAAACAAAGAGCAAATAAACCTAGATCAAACAATAAAACATTTAGCATCTGTAATAGCAATTTCAAGTCAAGATATAGATGAAAAATTGAATATGATATTTGATTACATAGAAATTTATAAAGAAGCTGTTGCTATGGATTATATGAAAGAAGATAGATATAAGACTGAAAATCAAGAAGAAATTTATGATATAGAAGAAAGTAACTCTAATTATAGTAAATCTAATGAGTTATTAAGGACTTCAGATGTATTAAGAAAGAAAAGACAAAATAAGTTCATATCTATAGATTCAAAAAAAAGAAATAAATTAAGTAAATCATCTTTAAATAAATTAATTGGAGATGGTAAAGATGATAAATAAATACAGAAGAACTATTAATAAAGAGTTTGAGAAGAGTAGCTTTTGGCCAACTTTTACAGATATGATAGCAACTGTACTAATGGTTATAATGCTCATACTTTTTAGTAGTGAATCTATAACGGGTTCAGTTGAAAAAGATTTAGCAAAAAGTATAAATGATTCAGTTAAAAACACATTAAAAGATAATGGATTAAATGTATTGATTGATGAAAAGAGCGGATTAGTAACCTTTGGAGAAAGTACATTGTTTGATGTAGATAGTTATGAGTTAAAACAAGAAGCCAAAGAAATGCTTAAAATATTTATTCCAAGGTACGTAGAAGCTCTTTATAGTAATTATGAGGGTAATATATCAAAAATAGTAATAAAAGGTCATACAGATGATGTTGGGAGTTATTTATACAATCTAGATTTATCCCAAAAAAGGGCTTATAGTGTAGCTACATTTATAGTAGGTGAGGAAATTGGAGATTATAAATATAAAGATAAGGTATTAAAGGATATCGAAGCTATAGGTAGATCTGAGGCTGAGCTTATAAAAAATACCGACGGTACTATAAATAAAGATGCATCAAGAAGAGTAGAGTTAATGTATGAAATTGATGTTGATTAACAAAAAGGTGGATATAAACCACCTTTTTATAATTTTACATATCAAAAACATCTATTAACCATTTAGAACTATGATTATCTCGGCAAAGGTATATCCAAGACTCATATGTATTATTTATATTTTTAGGAGTAGTATAATCAATTTTGTACTTAACTTTATAGATTCTAATATTGTCGATGCTTTTTTTGCTATATTTTGTGTATGATTTTAGTAAACTATTGTTTGTTTCTCGTTCTAGTGATTTTAATGTAATTTTGTCTATATAATTTAATTTAGAACTTAATAAATTAGTTTCATCTTGATCTGTAATAATTTGATTTATTTTAGATATGTCTTTTTTATTGATTGAGTTAAAATATTCATTTACAACTTCTCTAGAGCTATCATTTTTTTCTATACCTTCAGATTTTATTGTTGCTAAAAAAGAAAATATAAGCATAGGTATTAAAAGTAGTAATGCTAATGTCTGGTTACTCTTAGTTTTATTTTTTATGAAATCACCTCCTAATTAACAATTTTAATTAAGTTAATGCTTAAATTCAGGTATTTATGCCTAGAAAAGGTGCACTTAATTATAGTATACTATCATATAAGCTAAAAATAAATTATAAGTTAAAATTTGTTAATACTTAATGTTTTAAGGAGGTTAAAATATGAATAATACACCAACGGCGCACAATAATGCAAAGCTAGGAGATATAGCAGAAACTATATTACTTCCTGGAGATCCGCTAAGAGCTAAATTTATAGCGGAAAACTTTTTAGAAGATGTAGTAGAATATAACACTGTTAGGGGGATGTTTGGATATACAGGTTATTATAAAGGGAGAAGAATATCTGTACAGGGAAGTGGTATGGGTATACCATCAATAGGGATTTATTCTTATGAATTAATACACTTTTATGGAGTTAAAAACCTTATAAGAATTGGTTCAGCAGGAGCAATAAATGAAAACTTAAATTTACATGATATTGTAATAGGTATGGGTGCTTGTACCGATTCAAACTTTGCATCACAATATAATTTACCAGGTACATATGCTCCAATAGCAAGTTATAAATTACTACAAAAAGCAGTAAATATAGCTAATGATAAGGGGACTACAGTAACTGTTGGAAATATACTTTCAAGTGATGTATTTTATTCTGATACAGGACTAGGTAATTTAGAAAAATGGAAGAAGATGGGGGTTCTATGTGTAGAAATGGAAGCAGCTGGTCTTTATATGAATGCTGCTAGAGCAGGAGTTAATGCACTTACTATACTTACAATATCAGATTGTCCTTTTACAGGAGAAGAGTGTTCATCTCATGATAGACAAGTAGCATTTACAAAAATGATGGAAATCGCATTAGAATTAGCTTAAATTTTAAATCAAAAGTAAAAGATATGGTTATAATACCATATCTTTTACTTATAAATACTTAAATTTATTATAATACTCTAAACACACCTGTAACAATGCCTATAACTTGTACATCTCTGGATGTTAGAACTATTGGTTCCATAAAATCATTTTGAGGTATTAACCTAATAACATCTCCATCTTTTTCAAATGTCTTTACTGTAGCATATTCATTGTGAATAAGGGCTACTACTATTTCAGAATCAACAGCAGTATTTTTTCTATCCACAATAACATAGTCTCCATTTAAAATACCTGCATTAACCATACTATCACCTTTAACTTTTAAAACAAAGTTATTGCTACCTTTAACTAGATTAGCTGGTAATGTTATGTACTCTTCTATATTTTGTTTTGCAAGTATTGGTAACCCTGCTGTGATTTGTCCAACCAGAGGAAGATTTAGCATTTCTGGTGTAGGAAAATCTGATTCGAATCCAGCTTTATCTAAAACTTCTATAGCTCTTGGCTTAGTAGCATCTCTTCTTATATACCCTAATTTCTCAAGCTTATTTAAATGTGCATGTACAGTAGAAGTTGATTTTAACCCTACAGCATCACATGTTTCTCTAACTGATGGTGGATACCCCTTTGAGGCTATTTGATCTTTTATAAATTCTAATATTAATATTTGCTTGCTACTCAAATCTATATACATAAAATCTCTCCTTCCTAGTCAATTATTGCATTATACTTATATTGTAGCACAATGTTTCCCTTTTCTCAAACATTCGTTCCGAAATAAGAAGTATTTACTATTTAGTCTAAAGAAGTTTCTTTTTTATCATCTATCCATTCAAAATTATTTACAATATCTCTTTTAACATGTTTTTTATGTGCAGCATAAAGCTGGGTAGTAGTGACATTGTCATGATCTAATAGATTTTGTACATCATATATAGAAAAACCATTTTGAATTAGAGAAGTAGCGGCAGTAGCACGAAGTTTATGAGGGCTATAACCACTATCTCTAGATGTTTCCATAGAAATAGACGTATATTTTTTAACAAGTTGTCTGATAGCTTTTGGTGTAATTCTTTTATTTTGTAAAGATAAAAATAAAGCATCTTTGTGTTCTTCAGCCAATAATTCACTTTTTGTCCTCTCATTATAAATATAATCCTTAACAACGACTTCACAAGTATGGTTAATTGGCATCAAGACTTCTTTACCTCTTTTTCTATATATTTTAAATTCACCCCTAGAAAAGTTAAAAGAAGAAATATTTAGCTCTCTGAGCTCATTTAATCTAAGTCCATAAGTAACAAATAAAGCTAAAATAGCCTTATCACGAAGCTTAGTTTTCCTCCAATAAACTTTTTCTTTATCAGTTAATCCATAACCATTTTCAACAGAATCAAGCATTTTAGCGACTTCATCTATGTCGAGTCTTTTTATAGCATCTGGTTGAGGCTTAGGAAGTTTAATTGGATTAAAGCCATCAGTTATGTTGCTGTCTAATTGTTCATTTCTAAACATAAACTTAAATAGAGTAGAGAGAGATGATTTTTTTCTAGCAAGGGCTCTATTATTATTTTCATAAATTAAAGTTGTATCTTGGGATGTATGTTTATAGTATCTAGTACAATAATCACCTAAAAATAAGTTTACATCTCTTGCTTTTATTAAATTAAATTCTTCTAAGGTAATATCACATATTTCTTTAGCTATTGTTAGTTCTTGAGATTCAACTAAGTAATTGCAGAAAAATTTTATATCTTTTAAATATGCATGTCTAGTAGAGACAGATACAGATCCTTTTAAATAAACAAAGTAATCTTTCATAAAATTAGGCAATGATTTTTCTATTATTATACATTCTTCTATAAGATTGTTATCACGTATGACGATGTTATCTGGTTTATCTGATTTATTATGTATTTTTAATATTTTTGTATCTTTCAAAATTTACCTCCAACTATAAAATGAAAAGTTATTATAACTATAAAATATAATAACACTAGGTTTTTCGTATTTCAACTATTCCTAAAATTTAAGTATTACTTACAAATTACATTGTAAAGAGATTAAGTATAAGCATTTGAAGCTTAAAATAAAGTATATTAAATATACTTATATATTAGATGAAAAATCTTTAATATTAATGTATAAATATATCTTTAAGAAAGATAACTATAAAATGCAATATGAAAAACTATTTATAAACAAAATATATAGAAACAAAAAAAGAGTATTAGCAAATAAATATAAATTAATTAAATCTATATAAGCATAGGTACAAATTGCTAAATTTAATAAATTTATATGCATAATATTATTAATTATAATAACTATTCCCTAAATATACATTTAAAGACTAGTTAAATCTTAAAGATTTATAAATATACCACTACTTCCAATTATCAATATTAAATTTATTTTAATTTTTATTATTAATATTAATTTAATAAATCTGCATGCATAATAGATAAATTTGTTAAATGAATTTATATTAGTGTATTTTTTATAATACAAAATAAAATATACCTATATAATTAAATTTATCATATAGGTATATTTTTTTAAATCTACAAGCATTTTCCGATTTTTCTATATTTATCATATCTTTTAGAAACTATTTCAGCTTCAGTAAGTTTTTCATAGTAATCAAGTCTATCTAATATAAATTCTTTTATTTTGTTAGCTACTAAATCCACATCTTCTTGAGCACCGTTTAATGGCTCTTTTATAACTTTATCAATTATACCAAGCGCATATAAGTCTTTACTAGTAAGTTTCATTACTTCACTAGCTTCTTTAGCTTTAGAGGAATCTTTAAATAATATGCTCGACAGTCCTTCAGGAGAAATTACCGAGTAAACTGAGTGTTCCAACATACATACATCATTTCCAATACCAATTCCGAGTGCTCCTCCACTTCCCCCTTCCCCGATTATAAAGGATATGATAGGTACTTTAAGTTTACTCATTTCAAGTAAGTTTTTTGCAATAGCTTCACTTTGACCACGTTCTTCAGCTTCTATACCACAAAATGCCCCCGGTGTATCTATAAATGTAATTATAGGTCTTTTAAATTTTTCAGCTTGTTTCATAAGCCTAAGGGCTTTTCTATATCCTTCTGGATGAGGCATCCCAAAGTTTCTTTTAATATTTTCATGAACATCATTTCCTTTTTGATGACCTATAATGGTAACCTTAAAATTATTTATATTGCCTATTCCTCCGATTATAGATGAATCATCTTTAAACAGCCTATCTCCATGAAGTTCTATAAAATTAGAGAAAATTCTATCAACGTAATCTTTTGTTGTAGGTCTTTTTATATCTCTACTTAAACAAACTTTTTCATAAGGTGATAAATTAACATTAGCTTCATCTTTTAATTTACTTAGTTTTTCTTCCAATTCTCTTATTTGATTACTTAAATCTATTTGATTAGATTTGGATATTTCAGTTAAATTATTTATATCTGCCTTTAATTTCTGTATTTTTTTATTTATCTCAATAGTATTTATATCCATTCTATTCCTCCATAAGTATTTATATCCATTCTATTCCTCCATAGAAATATCTTAAATTAAATTTTTATATATTCAACTTAAATGTAAATATTCATTTATTTAATATTTATTTCTAAAAAATTAACGAATAAATTTTTTGTATTTATTCGCTAATTTATATCTATTTATTTAATGTAGTGAAAGTATAGTATATAATGTATCTTTTAAATATTTTCTATTAACTATCTTATCTATAAATCCATGCTCTAGTAAAAATTCAGAAGTTTGGAAATTATTAGGAAGCCTTTGATTTATAGTTTGTTCTATAACCCTCTTACCTGCAAAGCCAATTAATGTATTTGGTTCAGATAAAATTATGTCTCCAAGCATAGCAAAACTAGCACTAACACCGCCAGTTGTAGGGTGTGTTAATAAACTTATATATAATAATCCTTTTTCCTCGAGCTTAGAAATGGCCTGAGAAGTTTTAGCCATTTGCATTAATGATACCATTCCTTCTTGCATTCTAGCCCCTCCTGAGGCCGTACAAATAATTATATGAAGATCATTACTAGCTGCATATTCTATAGAATATGTTATCTTATCACCAACAATACTGCCCATACTTCCCATCATGAAATCTGGATTCATTACACATAAAACTATTTTTATTCCATTTACACTACAAGTGCCACAAATAACAGCTTCATCTTCTTTAGTTTTTTCCTTGTAATTATTAAGTTTATTTAAATAATTCGGAAATTCTAATGGATCCTGAATGTCAATTTTAAACATAAACTCTTTAAAAGTACCATTATCAGAAATTAAACTTATTCTATCTCTAGCTTTAATACTATAATGTGTTTCACATTTTGGACATATATTTAAATTATCCTCTATATCTTTTTTAAAAACATGATCATTACAACCTTCACAATATATCCAAAATTTATCATCTACACTATTCTTTTTAAATTTATTATCTAGAGAAACTGTGATATATTTAGTTTCTTTAGATGGTAAAAATTTTTTAATCATAATGATTTCTCCCTTATATAGTTGTTGCTATCTGTTTATTTCCCAGAAATTCATTTTCGATAAATTTAGTATAATGCCTATCTTCTAAGAAAGCTTCACTATTTATAAGCGATTTTTGAAAATCTATATTAGTTCTCACACCTTCTATAATTATTTCGTCTAGCGCTCTATTTATTTTTTTTATACACTCTTCTCTACTCTCTGACCAACAAATAAGCTTACCTATCATAGAATCATAAAGAGGAGGTATAGTATATCCACAGTAAACAAAGGTATCAAATCTTGTTCCAAATCCGCCAGGTATATTTAGTGATGTTATTTCACCAGGACATGGTTTAAATTCTTCTTCTGGTATTTCAGCATTTATTCTACATTCAATAGCATGTCCTTTAAATACTATCTCTTTCTGAGTAAAAGGTATAGGCTTATTATCTGCAATTAATATCTGAAGTTTTATAAGATCAATTCCTGTAATCATTTCCGTAACAGGATGCTCTACTTGTATTCTTGTGTTCATTTCTATGAAATAAAAGTTTTTGTGTTTATCTACTATAAATTCTATTGTTCCTGCACCTATATAATTAGTTCCTTTTACGATATTAACAGCACTCTTATATAAATTATTCTTCTCTTCTTCACTTAAGTAGTTAGAAAGTGATTCTTCTAGTACTTTTTGATTTTTTCTTTGCATAGAGCAATCTCTTCCACCTAAATGTATCGCATTTGAAAATCTATCTCCAAATACTTGAACTTCAATGTGTCTAGGATTTTCTATGAATTTTTCCATATATAAATCACTACTTCCGAATGACGCTAAAGATTCAGAACTAGCTATATCAAAATTTGAAAACAGTTCGTCTTGCGTATAGACTATTCTCATGCCTTTCCCACCGCCACCATTAGAAGCTTTTATAATTACTGGATAACCAATTTTATTTGCTACTTCAAAAGCTTCTTCTTTGTTTTTTAGTACTCCATCAGAACCAGGAACTACCTTTATACCTAAACTAATAACAGTTTCACGAGCTCTAGATTTATCACTCATTAAAACCATTTGTTTTTTACTTGGTCCGATAAAAATAATATTATTTTCTTCACATTTTCTAGCAAATTCATGATTTTCTGATAAGAATCCAAATCCAGGATGTATAGCATCACATTCAAGTTTAAGAGCTAAATATATTATATTGTCTATATTATTATAACTTTTTGAGATATTATTAGGTCCAATACATATGGATTCATCAGCCAGATATCTATGTAAACACTCACTATCTGCTTTAGAGTATATCGCAACTGTTTTTATGTTTAGTTCTTTGCAAGTTCTAATTATTCTAACAGCTATATCTCCTCTATTAGCAACTAATATCTTTTTAATCATAATATACCTCCTTATAATGGCCTAATTTTAAATAAAGGTTGATTGTACTCTACTAATTCTTCACTTTCAACCAATATTTCTACTATTTCACCTTCTATTTCACTATTTATTTCATTCATAAGCTTCATTGCTTCTAATATACATAGCTTATCTCCTTCTTTAACTATATCGCCAATATTTACAAAACTTTTTTCATTAGGACTTGGCGATGGATAAAATGTTCCCACTAAAGGAGCTTTTACTATATATAAATTATCTTTATTTTGAGAGTTTTCATATTCGCTAATATTTTCGTGATTTATACTTTCTAATTCTATTTCTTCGCTATTTTTTAAAGTGTCTTTTTTATTTTTAATATTATTTTTTAAAGAACTATTTTTTTTCGATACTTCTAGTTTTAGTTCAGAGTTTTCTAATTTTACATATTCTAAACTTGTATTATCTATGGTCTTTAAAAGTTCTTTTATTTCATTTATTTCCATGTATTTTTACCCCCTTATATTATCACCAGGTACTAATATTATATCATAAAAAATAACTTTGTAAACAGATTTAATCTCATTTAAGTTTTTGCACTAAATTATGAATCTATATCATTTTATATAAACAATAAAAGATACTAATTTAATAAATTAGTATCTTTTATTCTTAATTTAAGTTTTCACCGATATCTATTATTTCTTCTTTAGATAAACCTGTAATATCAACAATAAACTCTATATCAGCATTTTTCAGTAAAAGTTCTAATGCTATCTCCTTTTTTGTATTCATTAAAATTAAATCCATGTCATTACTGCTTAACAGACAATTATTTATAGTACACTCATCATCACTATCAATCTCCTTATATTCTTTAAATACATTCTCCATAAAAACATTAAATAATATAAACAAAGCAGGGATTAAAAAATATATCCTAGCTCCAATAAAACCTATAATGACATTTAATGAAATAAAGATCAGATTTAATTTATCTAAATTATTATTTAAATGTTCTTTGTTAGTGCCATATGCCTTTATTATAGATAATATAAAAGTCGTTATGCATAAAGGTAATAAGAGATAACTAGATACTATTTCAAAGAAATTCATAGTATCAAAAAACACAGAAATATTACTATATGTACATATAAATCCTTTTAAATATGCATATACACATGCCATTATTCCAAATATGGCTCCAAGGGCTTGAGTATACCAATTTATAAATCGTAAATTCATAATATCCCCCCCAGATATCTATATATAATAAATATGCTATTTATTATTTGAATATCTCTATATTATATAAATTACTTAATTAAATTATAAGCTGTAGTTAATATTTTTATATTATATAGATTATCTTGAAGTTGTATTAAATCATTAGTTAGTTTTTTAGCTTCATTAATATCTCCTATATCTATACATTTGTATATTTTTTTAGTATAATAAGTTCATTTTCCTTTAATATATTTTCGTTATTATTATTAAGATTATGATTATATATACACATTTTAAACTCCTTTAATTAATTTAGTTATATTAATTATTATTTAATATGTTTATTTTTATACCAAATAGTATTATAATTAAATTTATGTATATTAAAAATTAGTACATAACCATTAATATCATAAGCTAATGACTAAATATACTTTATATGGAAATACTATAAAATAAATCCACTGAGTTAAGGGGAGTTTTGAATATGTTAGACACTATAGAATTTATATTAAAGATTTTATTTTTAATTTTATCTATTGTTTGGATTGGAAAAATCATGGTTTTAAGAAGCGATAAGCAAATCGTTATAAATCCACTACTTATAGGAATATCTGCAATACTTTCAGTGCTACCTCATCATTCAAATACTGAGTTACAGTCAACAAGAATTATCTTATATATACTATATTTGTTAGTTGTATGTTTGGGATTATATACTATGAGAAGAAAAAACGGAATATTTTAAAAAATAAGAGGTGATATCACCTCTTATTTTTTTTAGCTTCACATCTAAATATTTTCATTCCATAAGACATAAATTTATCTTCATATTCTGTTGTTACATTTTCAAATTCACTATTTGCTAAGTCTAGAGATATATTTTTTAATTTCCAGTTGTTATCAGTGATTTCATTTAAACTAAATTCAAATAAATTTTCATTATCAGTTTTAAAATGTATCTCACCATCAGCATTTAAAATTTCATTATACATATTTAAAAAGTTTTTATGTGTTAGTCTTCTCTTTGCCCATCTTTTCTTTGGCCAAGGGTCACAGAAATTTATATAAATTCTAGATAGTTCTTCTTTTTCAAAATAATCTAATATATTAGCTACATTTGCCCATGCAAACAAAATATTATCTAAGTTATTTTCTATAGCCTTTTCCACAGCCTTTAATAGAACTTCTTCTTTTATTTCAAAAGCTATGTAGTTTATATTAGGGTTTTCTTTAGCTAAAGTGGTTAAGAATTTTCCTCTACCTGTACCAAATTCTACATGTATAGGATTATTATTTTCGAATCTTTTATTCCATTTTCCTTTAAATTGTTCTATGTTATCTTTTAGTACATAATTTTCATGGCTTAATAATTTTATATCTGCACCCTTTACTTTTCTTCTTCTCATAAGTTGCTCCTTGCTTTATACTTTATTATCTATTAATAATACATTAATTTTAGTAAAAAATAAAGAGTATTAGCATTTGCTAATACTCTTTTTAGATATTAATGTCCGCAACCAGAGCATCCTCCACCGCATCCATTATCATCTTTCATATTTTCAGGTATAACTTTGAAACCGTATCCTGTATCTTCTATAACTATATCTCCATACTTAGTATAGTCATCTTTACTCATTATAAAATGTAATCCATCTACATCGTATTGTAAATCGTCAGCCTTTTGCTCATCCAGAGCAATTCCAAATGATGGACCACCTCAGCCTATACCTGCAAAGTATACTCTTATATTATGAGGTCTGTCTTGATTATCTTTTAATATGTCTTTTAGCGTATCTACCGCTGTTTGTGGTAAAGTAACCTTCATATAATCATTTCCTTTCAATTATTAAATTTATATATATTATATACTTTTATTGTGTATATAATCAATTAAATTTTACAAAATATACTAGAAATTAATAAAAATATATCATTTAAATTATATAAATTTATTTATATTATACCCTTTGATATCAATAATAAACGAAATTTATTTTACTATATAATTATTATACTTTATATACTATGTATTTACTGTTATAATATATAAATGTGATAAAATTTGACAATTTAATATAATGGGGGTAAAAATGAAAAAGGAAAATTCTAAGTTACTTGTAGAAGCTTTTGGATTAATATTAGGGTGTATATCTATGAGTATAGGTATTAATATGTTCTTAAAGCCACACACAATAGCACCTGGAGGACTTAGCGGCCTTTCTGTAGTATTAAGTAAGGTTACGGGCATGTCAGTATCTTTTATAATGTTAGCTATAGGTGTTCCTCTAGTTATATTTTCATTTAAAATACTTGGAGGAAAAAATTCTATAAAAACCTTAATAGGTACAGTTATGTTTTCTATTATAGTAAATTTAATGGCTCCAATTTCTGACCTAATTGTGACAAATGATTTATTATTATCAGCTATATCAGGTGCTATACTACTAGGTATAGGTATAGGTATAATGTTTAGAGCAGATGCTTCTACTGGTGGTACTGATTTAATTGCACTTATACTTAGCAAAAGGTTTAAAGGTATTAAGCCTACACAATTTATGGTATGTTTAGATGCTTTTGTAGTTATATCTTCAGGAATTGCTAGTAAAAATATTGAAATTTCTCTTTATTCTGCTATAGCACTCTATACAATGGTCAAGGTAGCAGATGCAATAATGGAAGGATTTGATTACTCTAAAGCTTTCCTTATAATATCTAAAGAAGCGGAGAGCTTAAAAGAAGTTATAACTAATGATTTATCTAGAGGTGTTACTATATTAAATGGTAGAGGTGGATATACTGATGATAAAAAAGAAGTACTTTTAGTAGTGGTTCCTAGAAATCAAGAAGTTCACTTAAAAAGATTGGTTAAATTGAAAGATCCCAATGCATTTATAATAGTTAGTAATGTTCATGAGGTATTAGGAGAAGGATTTAAAGTTTTAGAAAGTTAAAGCGGTATGTAAATACCGCTTTTATTTTTTATATACCCTAGAATCTATGATTATTTCTCCTTTTTGTGATAAATTACATATAACTAAAGATGGTGTTGTGTACTCATAGCCATTTAAAAATGGAAAAAGTAATGTATATCTTCCTTTTTTTAAATTCTTAAACTCATATGATCCATTTTCATTGGTTAATGAATAAGCTTTATTACCATTACTATCTATAATGGTAATAGTTTTTTCTTTTAATGGTATACTTTTAGTATTAGTACCTGCTTCTTTATTTACTACAAATAAATTTCCAGATATTCTTGATAATGAACTTATTTTAACTATATTGTCAGGCTCAAAAACACTTAAAACATTTTTTATCTTTAAATTTATTTGTTGGATTATTGTACCACTTAATATAGTAGATTTTGAAAATGGAATTTCATGATAAAAATCAGCCTTTAACAAACAATTAGAAAGGATATTTTTTATCATTACTTTAGAAATTGAATATAATATAGAAGGTCTTTTATCTGTTTTAATCGAATTATAGTTACCTCTTACCTGGACATTGTCTAATAACACTATAGTTTCATCACTAAAATGAATTGGACTATTAAAAATATAGTCTTGACCTTTATAAACAGTTACAGGATTTAGCATTATATACTGATCACTAGCTATAATTTTAATATTATCAGATCTAATAGAATCTAAAAAAGTTAAATCTTGAATTTGATTATTTGAAATATTTAATATCTGTAACTCTGTAAGATTAGCTAAATTGCTTATTTCGGATATATTGTTACTATCTAATCCTATAGATTTTAAATTTACCAAATCACTCAAAAAGCTAACATCTTCAATTTTATTTTCTGATAACTCTAATGTATTTAAATTAACTAACTTAGAAAGTAAAGAAGCATCCCTTATCTCGTTTCTACATAAATTGAGATGTTTTAAATTGACTGCATGCTCTATCCCTTTTAAACTTGATATATTTTTATCTGATAAGTCTAATTTTTCTAATAACTTTAGTTCATTTTTTGTAACATTAAAATTTTCTACACCTAATGTACTAGATATAGCATACTTTAAATGATCATCTATCCAATTATCATTCAAATCTTTCATAAAAATTTCATCTCCTTATTATAGATGTTAAATTTTATTTATATTTACTCATTAAGTAATTTTTTCGTGATATTTTATATAAATTACATTTTACTTTTTTATTAGATGAATGAAATGTTTTGAAATAGGTTTTTATATATTCAAAATTTAAGTTTTCTAATGATTTTATTGAATAATTATTGTCTTCATAAGTTATAGCTATAATTTCCTCAAGTTTTAATTTTTTAAATCCATATTTTACAATCTCTCTAGCTAATTCGGTTGATAAATCATACCCCCAATAAGATGGGTTTATGCATATTCCGATTTCTCCCTTTTTATTATCTTTAGAGATATTGTTAAAACCTATATTACCTATAACTTTTTTGTTTGATTTTAATACTATTGCGTAATGGGCTAGTTTGTTCTCATTATACTTTTTTAAAAAGAAATTTTTTATAAATTCTCTAGTTTCATAAATATTCTGATGTGCTTTAAATGGGAGATATTTTACGACTATTTCTTGCTTATAACACTCATGTAAATCTGGAGCATCTTTTAAAGTTATAGGTCTAAGTATACATCGTTTTGTTTCTAAAACATTCATTTTAGAGTTGTACATTTTTAACTCCCCTTTGATGAAATTTAATTTTGATTATAAAAAAACAATATAGAATCAAAAGACTTTTATATAACTTATGAGATTTATGCATTAACTGTTCTTTATAAACATAAAATATATAGTTTTATGCCAAAAAAATAAAGTGAAGTATTTTCAATATATTAGAGCAATACATAACATATTATGTCAGTTGTATGTCAGAACTTTAAATGTTTTTATTTTTTCTTTTATGATATAATATATATATAATTGTAATAATATGGAGGAATTGAATGAGCTTTGCATTTATAAGAAAAAGAAGCAAAAACTATATAGTTTATTTAGAATATAAAGATGTTGAAAGTGGAAAAAAGATACAGAAAAATATGGGTTCATTTGATAAAAAAAGAGATGCATCTAAGAAGTTAATAGAATTAAAAGAATCCATTTTAAACGATGAATTAGCTACACCAAACTCTATAAAATTCGGTAATTTTTGTTGGATTTTTTAGAAAAACATAAGATAAATTTATCTATAACTACATATAATTGTTATCTAAGAATATGCAAAAAGTATATAATACCTAAGCTAGGAAATCATAAGTTAGAAGATTTAAAACCTATACATATACAAAATTACGTAGATGATTTAGTTGGAATTCTTAGCCCTCAAACTATAAAGATACACATAAATATATTAAATTTAGCTATGAAAAAGGCTTATAGATTAAGACTTATAAGAGAAAATATTGTAGATTGTGTAGAAACTCCAAGAATTAGAAAGTTTAAAAATAATATATATGATAAAGATAATATGGTAAAATTACTTAAAACTTGTGAAAATACACCTTTAAAACTACCTATATATCTAGCTTCAGGATTAGGACTTAGAATATCTGAAATACTAGGGCTAACTTGGGATAATATAGATTTTAATGAAAATACTATAACAATAGATAAAATAACTGTAAGAAATGAAGGCAAAGTTATACTTAAAGAACCTAAAACTGAAAGTTCAGAAAGAACAATATCAGTTCCTATAGAGGTTATATCTTTACTAAAAGAACATAAGAAAAAACAATTAGAAGCTAAATTAAAAGGCATAAAAAATCCTTTTAACTTGTTATTCTATGATAAAAATGGACAACCTATAGCCCAAGATGTCCTTAGCAAAAAGTTTAGTAAATTTTTATGCGAGAATAATTTAGAACATATAAGATTTCATGATTTAAGACATTCACATGTAACTTTACTTATAAATTCAAAAGTACCTATAAAAGTTATATCAGAAAGAGTGGGTCATTCTAATATAAATACAACATTAAATATTTACGCTCACGCACTTAAAAATATGGATGTTGAAGCTAGCGAAAAAATCTCTGAAAATTTATTCAAGTTAGGATGATGATAAATATTCTAAAATGAAATAATAATAAAACTAACTTTTTATATTCGTTTTTAAGGCGATATTTAAATTTATTCAACAGTAAATATGTTAATAAAAATTATAACCTTTAAATTGAATTAAGGAAGTTTTTTAATATTTTGAAGTTGTTTTATTTATAAAACACAGAAAAACATTTAAAATAATTTAATTATGTAAACTTAAGTATGTATGATACATCAATTATGCCAAATTTAAATTATATATCAAATTTTTAAAACAAAATAATAGTGATGTTAGTTCAAAACTAATATCTTTTCTAACATCACTATTATTTAATAAAATTTATGTTCAGTAAACTATTAAATACTTTCTAAAAACTCCCTAACAACAGAAATATATTCTTTTGTATTTTCTACATATGGATTGTGTTTACTTTTTAATATTTTTACGGTCTTGTTTTTAAAATTAAAATCTTTATAATGATCAATTCCAATAGAATAATCTTCATCACCACAGATTATAAGTGTTTTTACATTTAAGCTTCTAGTTAGGTTTGTATAGTCGTAAAAATAGTCTTCATTAAAAAATGCTTTTTTAGCTAAATTTTCATTAACCATATTTTTATCTATTATTTCAATATTTTTATAATTAGAATAATTCATATACTGTAATTTATAATACAAATCATCTCTGATCAGTTTATTAGCAACCAAAGTCCACTTAGTTATAAGTTCGTCATATTTATATATATCAATATCTATATTTAATAGCTTACATCCATACTCTACTTGACTTTGTAAAGAATCATTTAAATTCAAAGTGCAATTAGTTAATATTAAAGCTTCAACATGCTCTTTATATTTATATGCATAATTTACTGCTATTATCCCACCGAAAGAATGTGCTATTAAAATAAGTTTATTTAATTTAAGATTTTTACGTATATCCTCAATATCATCAACTAAACTGTTTATAGAATAGTCATCATCCAAGTTTCCATCAGAACGTCCGCACCCTCTTTGGTCTAAATATATCATATTACAAAATTTACTAAACTCGTCCTTACAATAAATTTTAAAATCTTCACTCCAAGACCCAGGACCACCATGTATATATATACAATTCTTACCTTCCCCATATTCTTCAATATATAAATTTATATTTTCTCTATTTTTTATAAACATAAATTCTCCTTTATTCTGAAAATGTCTAATAATAATCTCGACTTAATTTGTAAATTATTTTATAAAAATTCTATAAGTTTTATTCTAAATTCGAATGTTTAAATTAGATTTTAAGAGAGAGTTATAAAAATTATGTTGATTTATATCTAGAATAAATAATATGCACTTATAATCTAATCTAAGTATTTTTACTTAATTTTAATCATTTAAATAGAAAAAGGTTTTAAAATAATTTAATTATGTAAACTAAAGTAAGTTATATAATTAAAAATATATATTTTAGAATCCAAAACATACATAATAAGGTAAGTATAGCACTTATAGAAATCTACACTTACCTTTAACAACTAAATCAACTCTTTTTTTATTTTATCAAAAGCATAATCAATAGCTACTTCTAAGTTACCGTTATTATTACCACCACCTTGGGCTAAGAATGTACTTCCTCCTCCTCTTCCATCAAGCAGTGTCATTGTATCTCTTAAGATATTGTTCATACTAATATTATTTATATTTTTAGAACTAGCAAAAACTAAATTAACTCTATCATCATTTTTAACTCCAACTAAAGATATAACATTTTCTGACTCAGTTATTTTAGATGCTATTTTAGATATATACTTGATATCCTTATCTATGTATATCTTTTTTATAATAGATATATCATTTACCTTATCTGAATTATTTATCATCTCTTTTATTTCAAAATTAACAATAACATCTTCAATCTTCCTTTTTTCATAAAGGGCATCTTCAAGTTTATCGTGAAGTTTTTTAACACCATTTATAGCTTCTTCTTCAGTTGAACTTAAATATCTACAAATATCCGTTAAATAAATATCTCTTTTTAGAGAGCTGTTTATAGCTCTTTTTCCTGCTAAAAATTCGATTCTTATAGAATCCTTATTTTTTTCCCATCTTCTTATCTTTATCATTCTAACATCTAGTGTAGACTTTGGGTGAACACCACAACAAGCATTAGAGTCTAAATCACCTATTTTAACAATTCTTATTTCTTCTGAAGTATCTGGTAAATCTCTTCTTATCCATATCTTTTTTAAATCTTTTTTAGATGGAATCAATGTTTCTACCTCTATATTTTCACTTATTATATCATTTGCCATTCTTTCAACTTCTCTTATTTCATCAATAGTAAGAGGACCTTTTATATCGACAGTACTTATCTCACTACCTAAATGAAAAGCAGTTGTATTTTTTTTAAATAAAGTATAAAAGCATCCTGATAATATATGCTGTGCAAAATGTTGATGCATTCCATCTTCTCTTCTTTCCCAATCTATAAAACATTTTACTTTATGTATTTTTATAGGTTTTTTTTCCACTACATGGTATACCTTATTGTCTTTTTCATATACATCTAAAACATCATGAACATCTATCTTTCCTAAATCGCAAAACTGTCCACCACCACCAGGGAAAAATGCTGTTTTATCTAATACTATATGATATTTTCCATTTACTTCTAATATTTCCTCTATTTCTGCGACGAATTCTTTTATATATTGATTTGTATAGTATAATTTTTCCATATTACCTCCTACTGTGAATTTATTTATAATTGTAATTTTACACTACTTCTTATAAAGAATAAAGCTTTCTTAACAATATTAATTTTTAAGTATTTTAACTTAATTAAATAAACTAAAATGCCATTTGATCAAATGAGACGACTTAAAATAATTAAGTTAATCTAATATAAAATAAAAAAGAGGGTTTAAACCCTCTAAAAAATATATTAATAAATCATTTTCAATTAAAAAATAGTTTTAACCATTATATTCCAGTATTTGTAGTATTAAAATATTAAATTAAGAGATATAATCAAAGTAGATTTTTTAGTTTGAATATTAGAATGCCTATTATAACTATTATAATCATAACAGTTATAACTATTGGATAAGCATATACAAAGTCAAGTTCTGGCATAAATCTAAAGTTCATCCCATATATACCTGTTATAATAGTCAATGGCGATGATATTGCTGTAAGTAAAGTAAGTTTTGTTATCAAGCTATTAGTTTTTTCTGCTACTTGAGAAGAATAAATATCAAGAAGCTTATCTGCTAGTTCTCTAGTGGATAAAGAAAATGAATAAAGTTTCTCTATACCAAAGTCTATACTTTGAAAGTTTTCGAGATTTTGCTTCCTTATATCAGAGTATTTCAAGTACCTTATATTTTCCTTTAATATTCTATCACCTATATATAAAAGGGGTCTTGTATTTTTTACGATAGATCTAGTTATGCCTCTTATATGATTTATTTTTATTACATGTTCATCTATTGCATTTTCAAGTATATCATCTTCTAATTTTAATATGATATCTTCTATCTTTTCTAGTATTTCAAATTGATGCATTATTATATTTTTAAGTATTAAATAATTAATATTAAATAAAATAACTATATTAGAAGTATTATTTAATTTAATATTATTAGTTATTATATTTTTTACAAATTCGAATATAAAATTTTCTTCATTGCATATAACTAATACAAAATTTTCTGATAAGTATATATTTATTTCTTCTACGTATATATCATTATTCATTATTTCAAAGGTATTTATGCTAAGAAAATCATAATTATCAAATAAATCTAATTTTATATTTTCATCAAATTTAAGGCAATCATTAAAAGTAATTTCATCTATCTCTAATATATTTTTAAGTAGATTTAATTGCTTAGGATCACTTAGTATAATATAAGAATTATTTTTATTGTAAAATCCTTCAGTAAAATTATCATATTTATCTCTAGTATCTAGATTAAGTATATACATTTTATCACCTATGTTATATTATTCCTTTTATTTATGATTAAATATACATACATTTAATTTTTATATTAAAATATCCTACATATATCTTTAACCAAGATATATGTAGGATATTTTATCTATTTTAAACTTTCTAAAAGTTTATATGCATTCTCTTTAGTCGTTAATGTAAGTTTCGCATCATCTGTTAAACTCTCACCTACATACTTTTTATCTACAAATTCAGTTCCATTTTTTATTTTTATAAGGTATGGTTTACTCATATTTGATTTAGTTAATGTGGTATATGATATTATATCTTTTTCTTTATCATAATTCCATACTTGAACAGAAATAGCTGTAGTATCATGTAACTCTATCTCTGATGTTATATATACAGCTTCCACTTCTCCTCTAATAAGTTTTTTCATCTCATTTTTACATACTCCCATGTTATCCCCCTAATATTATAAGTTAAAGTTATGCTTTTTTATTATTTTAATCATATTATCTTTATTCTCTTTTAATTGGATTAATCTATGAGCATTAGCACCTGATGGGTGAGGAAATCCTATTAGTATTTGATCTCTATCTAATATTTTTTCATCTGCTAAATGTATCAAAACTTCTTCTACTGCTTTTCCCATAGGTATTATTAAAACCCCTTTTAAATCTTCTAATTTATTTTTAAAGTTGTTATTAATGTATTTCATCAGTAGCTTATTTTTCATAAGCTTTGGAGTATGGCCTGTATAATTTTTGCCATTTACAAAAACAGGATAAGGAATAAGAGCATCTGTGTATAACAAATGACTATTAGAATTAAATAATTCTTCACAACTTTTTATGTTTAAAGCTTCATTTAATTTAACTTCATCTAACATGTATATAATATTTTTAGTCAAACTTTTGCTAAATGGTGAAGAGATTTTGCAATTACTTTGTCTGTTATATATGTTATAAGAATTTTCTAATCCATTTTTAAAGTTAGATATATATGTACTCATCTGCTCAAATCCTGGTGTTATACCAACTATAAACACTCTAGTGCAAATACTTATTTTTTCACTTATTGGAATATAGTATATTTCTAGATTTTTATCCCTATCTAGCAGTAAGCCTTCTGTTAACAAATCTTCTCTAGTGTATTTTTCTTTATTTGGCAATCTTTTTATGATATTAATATAACCGTCTAAATTTTTCATAAAATTTCATCCTCTTTATCATTTGGTATTCATTTTATCTATAAATTTATTGTATAGTCTTAACATATGAGGCTCATTTTTTACGTATTTATCTAATTTATTTATAGGTATCCACATAACCCCACTATTTTCATCTTCTTTAACTATTAATTCTTCATTTTCATCAGCTTCCACTAAATATGCTATAGATAAATGAAGATGAGGGGCTACATATTTTCCTCTTTTGATGTGGCTTTTAACTTCTAATATGTCTATAGAAAATATATCATTTCCTATTATCCTTGGATTTTTAACACCTGTTTCTTCTTCTAGTTCTTTTATAGCCACCCTTAAAAAGTCATCATCTCCATCATTATGTCCTCCCATCCATGACCAAGTATTATAGATATTGTGATGTACCATTAAAACTTTATCACGTGATTTATTTACTACAAATGTAGAAGATGTTAGATGAGCTATTTCATTATTTCTAGTTAACACATCGTCAAAATCATTTATAGCTTTTAGTATTATTTCCTTATCTTTACTTTCTTGTTCATTAAATGGCTTATATTCTTTTATAGGTTTAATCCATTTCATATTATCATCTCCCTTGCTATATATAAGTATATATTAACATATAAATATGTAAATTAATGTAGCTTTTGTATTATTATTTTATATCTAAATAATTATTCAAATCTTCATTTTGCTTTATCATATATTTTACTAAAGCTATAATTCAAGTTACTACACTTAAAGTATTTGTAAGTATTATTAGTGTTTCAATGATTCCAAGTTTTTCTACTTGCATGAACCCTCTACTCTTTCCAAAATTATTTATTAAATAAGATTAAGTCAACAGTTTTTCTTTAAATATATTGCTCTCATGAGGAAGTATTGCTGTTGCACCAGTTTTAATACTGATTTTATCTAAGTTTACATTTATACCCATATATTTTATCGTAGTTTTTCAATAGATTTATTTTAAGATTATTTCTTATTCTACATAAGTCACTTTTAATCCTTTTACTTAGATATGATAATTTATTAGCTATATAAATTAATAAATAATTTCATAATATATGTAACAATCTGTTTATATATTTAATATATTTATAGTAAATATATTTTAAGGAGTTGACACTATGTATGAATATGCTTTAGATTTTTTAAATGAATATGTTGAAATATACTCATATCTATCTAAAGAAAAACTATACGGTGAAATCATAAGAGTAACTCCTATAGAAGTTGTTTTAAATAGAAAACATATAGATAAAGCATCCAATAAGAATTACGACTTGTATATACCTTTAACATCTATAATTTATATAAAGAAACTATAATATAAGGATATCAAAAATAAAAAGCTACAGCTTTAAGCTGTTGCTTTTATGAGTGTATTTGTTACTTTATTAACTTAAATATGCTATTAAAGAATTTATCGTATACTCTTGCAAAAACTTTTTTAGATAATATATATGTTACAAATATAGGGCTTGCAAGTATAATCCACATAGTCAAAATATTTTTATTCCAAGCAGGTACTAAATAAAATATTATTAATATTACGTATATATGGTAAACATACACATACATAGTCGACTTTCCCATTGAAGTGTAAAAGGTCTTTTTATTAGGTATCACAGTTAATATAAATGTAGAAAGTATTATACTACATAAATATAAAATAACCCTATATACACTACCCTTAAATATATTCATTCCAAGTTCTAAATAAGAGTATGAACCATATAAAAAGCTATAGCTTATAATATTATTTTCGGATATAAATAAAGCTAATGCTATAAACATACTTATTCCCAAAATGCTAATCCATATATTTATACTATTATATAACTTATTTAATGTATTTATATTAGTATAATATCCTAATAAGAAAAAGGGCAAATATACTATTGTTCTTGAAAAAGATAACATTGAACCATTAGGAACAAGCCCAATAAAAATACCAAGTATAAAACTTATAGGAAGTATATATTTAATCTTTATTAAATATTTAAGAGATATCCTCCAAAAAAATAGGCTTAATAAAAACCATAAGGTCCATCCCGGATATATAACTGGTATGTAAGTTTCCTTTGTATATAGATATGCCAAGGAATACCAAATTATATTTAATACAATATACGGTATAAGTAACTTTCTTAAAAGAAACTTTCTGCTTTTGTTTATATTTTTCGAAAGTAGCCCTGATATAAATATAAATAAAGGCATATGAAAAGTATATATAAATATATATATACCCATTAAAATATAATTTCCTTCCATATATCGTTCTATTAGATGACCAAATACTACAAAGAATATGAGTACAAACTTTATATTATCTATGTAGTAATTATTTTCAATTTTATTCATGGTTACTCCTTTACTTTTAAAACACTTACTATAATCATTATTCATAAAAATGTATCTATATATCTATTTTCTTTATATCATCTATTTCCTTTATAAATCTTAATATATATTCAGAATATTTATTTCCATCTCCTCTTACTATATCTATTGTATCTTCGTGTTCTGCTCTTTTTATTGTTTTAAGTATAGTATTTTCATCTAGATTATTTACTTTTTTAATAAAAGATATAGAAGTATTAACATTAATTAAAGAATCACTTTCTCCATGAATACACAGTATAGGTAAATTAACTTCTTTGTTTAAAAGGCTTATAGGATTTGCTTTTTTAATATTACTTTTATATACATAATTGTTCACCAATATTTTAGAGTATATAGAAGTACATTTTGAAAAATCAAGCACTCCAGACAATGATATAAAACCCTTTAATAAATCTTTATTAATATTATATTTTAACTGTCTATCATGGTCGAACACTAAACGAGAAGCTAATTCTCCACCTGCCGAATATCCTGCAATTACTATACTATTTATTTCTTTATTACATTCTATATAGTGTTTTAAAGCTTTAAATACATCATCTATCTGAGTTGGATATCTATGAAAAGGAACTAGCCTATATCCACATAATACAGTTTGATATCCTAATTTATAAAAAAATTTCCCTACACCACTATAAAGTGATGGATTTCCATGCCACCAGCCTCCACCATGTATAAAAAATATAGTTGACTTTAAATTACTGCTATAAGGAGTGTATACCTTATAATATTGTCTTTTATTATTACCATATCTAATAATTTTCCCTTTTATATTATTATCTTTTATATAGCTATTAGTTATAGTTTTGCCTATATTAAATAATTTAAGTTTTATGGATTTTAAGTTCATTTATATACCATCCTTGAATTTTTCTTCTAAATATATAAAAAGACATGAAGTTTAATTCATGTCTTTTTATATATTATATGCTATTATATTTTTATAATACTTATTCTAATTTCTATTTTATAGCTTCAAGTGCAGCTATATTTAACAAACTCCAAGGTTTATTAAAGTGAGGTTGGAAGAAAAAGTCTGTTACAGCCAATTCTTCCAAAGTCATTTCATTTTGTATAACTACAGATAATGTGTTCATAAATTGAGTTAAATCTACTTTAGATATAATTTGGCCACCTAAAATTTTATGATTATCTTTATCAAATACCAATTTTAAGATTACTTCCTCAAATGTTGGCATAAATTCAGGTCTATAATTATCTTTAACTATCACTGAGCCTACATTAAATTTAGTTGTTTTATTTGCCATTTCTTCTGTAAGTCCGGTTGATGCTATTGATAAATCATATATCTTTATTCCTGAAGTTCCTTGTGTTCCGAGATATTTTAATTTTGGTTCAACTAAGTTTTTAGCTATTAAAGTTCCCATTCTAACTGCATTCGTAGCAAGTGGTATATATCTAGTATCTTTAGCTGGATTATATTTAACTACGCAACAATCTCCTGCTGCAAAAACATCTTTAGCACTTGTTCTCATATACTCATCTATCATTATAGCTCCATTAGGTAACATATCTATTTTATCTTTAAGTAAGTGAGTATTAGGTTTAAACCCAATACAAAGTACAACTAAGTCTGCTTCAAATTTGCTTTTATTTGTTATAACCTTACTTACCTTACCATCTTTACCTTCAAATTTTTCGACCTTTTGACCTAGCTCTAACCTTACACCTTTTTCTGTAAAAGTTTTTTCTGCTATATCTGTAAATTCAGAATCTAAATATTTAGACATTATCCTATCTTCTGCATCTATTAATATAGTATTTTTGCCTTGAATTTTGAAGGCTTCAGCTAGTTCTACACCTATATAACCCGCACCTATTACAACTACATTTTTTGCATCTTTACTTTTATTTATTATAGTTTTTGCATGGTCGTAGTTTTTGCATAATACTATATTTTCTAACTCTCCTCCTTCAAATCTAGGGACTATTGGCCATGAGCCTAGTGTTAATATTAACTTATCGTAAGTGTCCTCTAATATTTCATTATCCATTAAGTTTTTTACCTTAACTTTTTTATTAATAAAATCTATATCTAAAACTTTATGTTTCATATTTGCTTTGATTCCTAAATCTTCTAAACCTTTAGGAGAGTTATAAAAAAGCTTTTCTGGCTCAGTTACAACTTTTGAAATACTTAATGCTATACCACATGATAAAAATGATATATTATCATTTTTTTCATATACTACTATTTCACTTTCTGGATATTTTTCTTTTATATTAATAACTGCAGCTGTTCCTGCATGAGTGCATCCTACAACTATAACTTTCATTATTTATACCTCCATATTGATATATTTTTAACATACTACATATATACCCAAAGCTTTATATAAAAAAACATAATTATTAATATTAGTATTATCTTATTTAGCTATAGTTATCTATATATTATTATAAATATCGTTATTTAAATAACTATTACTTATATAAATTATTCTATAATTAACAATTGTATGTTACTTTTTTGTTTTAGTTTACTATATTATAAGCATTAAATCCATATTATTATTTTTATACAAATAAAAAGCTTAGATATTTAATCTAAGCTTTGAGTAGTAATTTACTTCTTATAATGATTTTATAAATGTAACAACATCTTCTATTATCCAATCTGGTGTTGATGCACCAGCTGTTATTCCAATATTTTCATACTTTTTTAATGTATCTATATCTAATTCTTCCTTTGTTTCTATTGCATATGTATCTACATACTCTTTGCATATATTAACTAGTTTTTGAGTGTTTGAACTATGTTTTCCACCTATTACAACTACACAATCTACTTCATTTGATAATTCTCTAGCAGCTTCTTGTCTTACTTTTGTAGCTGAGCATATAGTATTATTTAATACTACATTATCTAAAATAGATTCTAAGTAATCTGTTATCTCTTTATATAATTCTATATTTATTGTAGTTTGAGCTACTACACAATATTTCTTAGTTTTATCAAATTCTAAATTTTTTGCATAATCTAGTGTTTTTATTATTATAGCATTATTTTTACACCATCCATTTATACCGATGACTTCTGGATGTTTATAGTCTCCTATAACTATTATCTGATACCCTTTATCATAGTAAGATTTAGCTTTTCTATGAATCTTTTTTACAAACGGGCAAGTTGTATCTATTATGCTTATATCTTTTTCTCTCGCTTCTATATATACATCTTCACTTACTCCATGAGATCTTATTATCATATGTTTTGAATTTGGAACAGAGTTTATATCATCAATAGTTAAAAGTCCTTTATTTTCATACTTTTTAACTGCTTGTTTATTATGTATAAGTGGACCTAGTGCATATATGCCATCACTATTTTTTTCTAATTCATTCCAAGCCATTTTCATAGCTCTTTTTACACCAAAACAAAATCCTGCTTCTTTAGCTATTTTTACGTTCATATCATTCTCCCTATATTAAAATAATTATTTTGAATGTATATAATAATTTTCTTTAATAACTTCTAATACATTTTGAGCTAATCTTTCATTATCCTCAGTAGTAAGCTTTTTACCATAGTATTCTTTAAATGATATAGGCTTATCTATATATACTGTAACTCTATTAAAAAACTTATAATTACTTATTATAGATATAGGAACAACATCAGCCTTTCCTTTTACGGCAAATACTGTAAGCCCACCTTTGGCCTGTCCAAATCCTGGTTCTTTAACTCTTGTTCCTTCTGGGAATATACCTAATATATACCCATCTTTTATAGATCTTAAAATATTTTTTATGGTTGACACGTCAGGCTTATCTCTATTTATCGGTATAACATTTAATTTATTTAAAATAAATGCCAGCGGTTTTGATTTAAATAATTCCTTCTTAGCAATAGCTGCTATTTCTCTATTTTGTATTGCTGATGCTATAAATATAGGGTCTAAGTTTGATTTATGATTACAAGCTATTATTATATTTCCTTCATTTGGAATATTCTCTTTTCCTATTACTTCAAATTTATAAAATGTTTTTGAAAACATTAAAAGAACTTTTGTTGCAAAATTATAAAAACTCACATCTATCTCCCTTCAAAACTAAACTTATTATAAATTTATTTTAGATATTACACTTTCAACAACATCATCTATAGTTTTTCCAGTTGTATCTATTTCTATAGCATCATCAGCCTTAACAAGTGGCGCAAATTCTCGATTTGAATCTATTTCATCTCTCTTAATTATATCTTTAATTATTTCTTCAAGAGTTGTTTCATATCCTTTTTCTTTTAATTCCTTGAAACGTCTTTGACCTCTTTCTTCTGGAGTTGCTACTAGATAGAATTTATAATCTGCATTAGGGAATACATATGAACCTATATCTCTTCCATCTAATATAACAGAATTTCTTTTTCCTATTTCTCTTTGAACATCTACCATTAAATATCTAACTTCTTTTATTTTAGCTACATTAGACACATTATTACTAACTTCCATAGTTCTTATTTCTTCTTTTAATATATTTCCATCTATATATATATTATTATCTCTAAAATCTATATCTGTGTCCTTGGCTAGCTTAACTACTTCTTCTTCGTTATTTATATCTATATTATTTTTTAAACACTTGTAAGTTATTGCTCTGTACATTGCACCTGTATCTATATAGTTTATATTTAACCTATTTGCTATTATTTTAGCTATTGTACTTTTACCTGCTCCTGCAGGACCATCTACTGCTATTACTAAATTTCTCATAATTGTTTCTCCTAACTTTTTATCTATTATCTAATAAAATTTATTTGTATATATTTGTTATTAGATCTTTTCTTAAGTCTTTAGCATCGTTTAAATATATATGTTTTATATCTTTTTTAGATTTGTCTGTATTTACATGCATCATAATTCTTATGCACATTTTAAGACTTCCATCTATATATTTTTCTTCAAAGTTAAGCATAGGAATATCTGTTATATCTAATATATCCCTAACTGCTACTGATGGATATACTTTATCTAAGTCATTTGTCATTGTAAAACACATACTTATTATATCATCAATATCTAATGCATTTTCTATTATTATAGTTTGTACTAACTTTGCAGTCTCATCAAGTATATCTGCTTTAGTATTAGAAACAACCGTTGTTGCACCTCTTATCGCTAATGTTTTCATATTAATCACCTATACACTTATTCCCGCTAAATATCCCGTTGAAAAGGCTATTTGTAAATTATAGCCCCCTGTTTCTGCATCTATATCTATTAATTCCCCTGTAAGATATAAATTTTTTATTATTTTTGATTCCATAGTTGAAGAGTTTATCTCTTTAACTGATATTCCACCACTTGTTACTTGCGATGTTTTTATTCCTTTAGTACCATTACAAGTAAGTTTCATAGATTTTATATAGCTTATTATTTTCTCTTCATCTGTTTTTGTTAATTCATTTGCTTTTTTATCAGTTAAATTAAGAATCTTAAGCACTTCTTTTAAAAAGTTTTGTGGAAGTAATCTTCTTAAATTATTTATTATATTTTTATTAGGATTCTCTCTTATTATTTTAGATATTTCATCTGAACTAGTATTTGGCAAGAAGTCTATGTTAAGTTCTATTAAGTTATCTTCTACATATTTATTTATATAAGAAGATAGTTTAAGTACACAAGGACCTGTTAGGCCAAAGTGTGCAAATAATATATCTCCCACTTGATATATCTTTTTATTTCTTATCTTACAAGATATTTCTACATTTTGTATAGATACACCTTGTAAATTTTTTATCCAATGCTCCTTTATAGTAAGTGGAGTAAGTGCTGGATATATTTTTTTCAATGTGTGATTATGTTTAACTAATATATCATACATTGATCCATCCGAACCTGTATGAGGGTAGCTTTTCCCTCCAGTTGATATTATAACCTTATCTCCCTTTATATTTTGACCATCATTAAGTATTACACCAGAAACTGCATCATTTTCTACTATTATATCTATAACTTGTTTATTATATATAACTTTAACACTGTTATCTTTTAAGTCATTTTTTAGGATATCTATAACTTCTTCTGATTTACCTGATTTAGTATATACCTTATGATCATTAAAATCTTCTATTATATATTCTAATCCATTACTTTTAAAATACTCCAATAAGCTATGATTAGTAAATGTATAAAAACTACTATATAAAAATTTTTTGTTAGTTACTATCTTATCAAAGAAATCTTCTATATCTCTATAATTAGTAAGATTACATCTTCCTCCGCCCGTGACTCTAAGCTTTTTTCCTAATTCTTCATTTCTTTCTATAAGTATAACTTCATTATTATTTTTTGAAGCTGTAATAGCTGCCATCATACCTGATGGACCACCACCAACTACTATTACTTTTGACATAAATATCTCCTATTCTAATGCAGAGTTGTTTATCTTTTCATTGTTTTTTATATGATTAGTATCATTCATTTTTATTATTACTGGGCCATAATCTCTATATTCTACTATGTTTAAAGCCGTATTATCTTGCTTTATTCTGTATATATTTTCCATACCTGAGTTTAAAAATGATAATAGTAATACTCTAACAGTTACAGAATGACTGACTAATAATATATGTTTGTCATTATATTTCTCATTTAATTCTTTTATAAATACTTCTAATCTATCCTTTATTAAATGAAGAGTTTCTCCACCTTCTATATTTACTAGATGAGGTTCATTTCTCCAAGTATTATAAGTTTCTAAATAATCTTTTTTAATTTCATCTATTAAAAGACCTTCCCAAACACCAAATCCCATTTCTCTAAGTGCAGGTGTTTCTTTTACCTTAACACCTATTTTTTCTCCTATAAGATTAGCAGTTTGTAGCGCCCTTCCTAAATCACTACTGTATATGTAATCTATTGGGTACTCTTTTAAAGCTTCACCAAGACAAATTGCTTGTTCTTCTCCCTTAGCTGTTAAATCAGAGTTTCCATGCCCTTGCGTTTTACCTAATATGTTCCAATTGGTTTGTCCATGTCTTACTATATAAAATGTATTAGCCATCTGTTGCCTCCTATGTTGTATATAGTTATTTTTATCTTTTACTAAATTTTTATTATACCATAAATATAATTTATTAAAAAGATATATCCTTTTAACTATTCCCTAAATATTATTTTCAATAAGTATCTCTATTTGTGCTAGTGCTTTTATTTCACCACTACTATTTGCTCTTGTTATTATATATACTTCATGGAAATCTCCAATAACTTTTACATTTTTTTCCTTTATATAGTTTATTATTAAATTATAGTATTTTTTAATATCATAAAAGGTATCATCAAAATACATTGTAAGGTAGTTTCCTTTAGGTAGGATTATTATTCTCTCATCTGTATTTAATACATCTTCTGTTTTTATCATAGTTCTTGTATAAGTTAATTTATCTTTATTTATTAAGTCATTGTAAGATGTTGAAAAAACTATTTGATAATTAAATGTATTATACATTTCTTCTATTTCTACTAGACTTTTTCTAAGATTCATTTCAAATTCTTCTGTATACCTTCCAGAGTAATTATATTTTATCATTTTTCTTTCTTCATTATATTTTATGAATACATTATTAAGTCCAATAGCAAGCGAGTCTTTTATATCATTTTCAAGGTGTTCTATACTTTCCTTTATAGTATTTAACTCATGTAGTTTTTTGTTTACAAGATCCTTTTGTTTTTCAAGTGTTTTTAGTATAGATCCTAATGAATCATAGTCATTCATTACATCCTTTATTTCATCTAAGGATAGACCTATTGCTTTACATTTTTTTATAATATCAAGCTTCATAAAACTTTTTATAGAATAATATCTATATCCTGTTTTTTCATTTATATAATCTGGGTTTAATAAATTATATCGATCGTAATGTCTTAATGTTTCTATGGATATATTATTTAATTTAGCCATTTCTCCTATTGAAAAGTATTTTTCCATTTAATCACCTCTAAATTTATATCTTTTTATAGTATATGCTAAATGACCATATACTTAAAGAGATAACATGCTTTTATAAAATAAATCTAATAAAAGAACAGTTTCAAAAATAAAATTAACATTAAAATAAACTATACATTTTTAATTTACAAAAATAATAAAAAGCTATGAACAATAAAGATTTTACTCTATTGTTCATAGCTTTACTTTTTACTGTGCAGTTTCTACAAGTTTATTTATTGATTTAGTTGTTGAAGTTTTTATATTAGCTATTAAGTTTATTGCTATAAATGTTAATGATTCAGATACTAATGTACCTGCCCATATACCATCTGCACCGAATACTTTAGATAGTACAAATAAAGATATCGGTAAGAATATAACAGATCTAAATAAACATATTAAAGTAGATAACTTTGGCATTTCTATAGCTTGGTAAAACACTATTGTTCCTATATTTAACCCAACCATGAAATAACTTAAAGTTCCTAGCTTAACAGCAAAATATGCTATTTCTAATATTTGTTTATCATTTGTAAAAATTCCTATTATTTGTTTTCCAAATACATAACATATTACTACAAATACAGCTGTTGTAACTATAGATGCCATAGAATTAATTTTGTAATATTTTAACACCTTATCTTTATCTTTTCTCCCAAAGTTATAACTAATAAGAGGTTGTGCTCCTAATGTCAATCCAAATAGTACCATATATATATTAGTTCCAATATAATTTAATATACTATATGCCGATACTCCTATTTCTCCCATAACATTTACTAATGTCAAATTATGAACAAGCACTATAAAAGAGAAACTTATTTGAGATAAGAAAGAAGGAAACCCTATCTTTAATAAATCACTTATAACTTCTTTTTCTATTTTTACTTTCCCAAAAGTTAAACAACCTTTTTTCTGTATAAAATGAGGAAGCATTATAGCTACTGTTACTATCTGTCCAAGTCCTGTTGCTATAGCTGCACCTTTTATTCCAAGTCCAAATGGGAATATGAATACATAATCTAATATTATATTAGTTATAGCACCTGCTATTATGGAATACATTGCTAATTTTGGTTTTCCGTCATTTCTTACGAAACTGTTAAGTGCTAATCCTACTAGGTTAGGAATACAAAATATTGCATAGTATTTTAAATAGTCAACTGCCAATGTTTCAAGAGCTTCCGTCGCTCCTAGCATTTTTACTATAGGCTTTGCAAATATAACACATACTAAACTTATAAATACAGTTACTATAAGTAAGAATTTACATACCTGTCTAAATATATTTACTGCTTTTTCAATATTTTTAGCTCCTATATTTTTAGAGATTAAAGCTCCTCCCCCTACAGCCATCATATTAGCTATACCAACTAACATTACTGTAAATGGCAGTACTATATTGACTGCTGCTAACGCGTTATCTCCTACACCTTGCCCAACAAAAATTCCATCTATTATAGTGTATAATGCCGATACAAGCATAGCGAAGGCAGAAGGGATTGCATATTTTAAAAACTCACTTATCATAATATCACTCCTTTTCACTTTCTTTCTTTTAAAATTATAAACTCTTGTGTAACAAAAGGGTCAATATATTTTTTATCAAATTCATTAAAAAGTACATACTATTTAATAAAAACCGATAAATAGTTTACAATATTGATTTATTTTTAATTATACTAAATTAATAATTTATATATTAATATTTGGTTTATAAATAGAGAGTTATTATGTATAATTATGAATATATGATTATTACTGTAAATTTTGGGAATAAATTATTGTAGCTATTTACCATTTACTAATCAATATTACATTAGACTATATAATTGTAATTTGCAAACAATTATATTAAGAATTAGATTAAGGAAGGAGTATTTTATGATTTCTAATTTTTTAGTTAAATCTTTCATTAAAAATAGTGAGGATATTAATAATGAAAGTGTTAGGAATAGATATGGTTACTTAGCTGGGATTGTTGGTATAGTTTTAAATTTACTACTGTTTATAATGAAATTTTCAGTAGGATTTATAACATCTAGTATCGCAATAACAGCTGATGCTTTTAACAATTTCTCTGATATGGCATCTTCTATTATAACTATAGTAGGATTTAAGTTAGCTAGTATGCCTCCAGATAAAGAGCATCCCTTTGGGCATGGACGAATAGAGTATATATCAGCCTTAATAGTTGCATTTATGGTTATGTTTGTTGGTGTAAGCTTTACGAAAACTTCTATACAAAGAATACTAAACCCAGAAGTTGTAGTATTTGAATTTGTACCATTTATATTATTAATTATATCAATTGCAATAAAACTTTGGCTAAGTAGATTTAATAAGCATATTGGGCAAAAAATTGACTCATCTGCACTTAAAGCATCTGCAGCAGATGCACTTGGTGATGTATTTACTTCAAGTTGTGTTGTATTATCTTATCTAGCATCAAAGTATATATCTTTTCCGATAGATGGTTATATAGGTGTTTTAGTTTCTCTAGCTATAATCTATGCAGGATTTACGTTAGTCAAGGAAACTATAAGTCCTTTACTTGGAGAAGCTCCAGATCCACATTTAGTTAAAGCTATAAATGAAAAATTATTATCTTACGACTATATATCAGGAGTACACGACTTAATAATTCATAACTATGGTGTTGGAAGACGTATAGCATCTGTACATGTTGAAATTCCTGCTACTATAGATATTATGACCATACATAATATTATAGATAATGCCGAATATGATATATCTAAGGAACTTAATATCCATTTAGTTATTCACATGGATCCTATATGTATGAAAGATAGTGAAATAGTTAAAACAAGAAATGAGCTTAATGAGATATTAAAAAAACATAAAGATATTAAATCTATGCATGATTTTAGAATTATTGGTAATGATGATGTAAAAACTTTAGTATTTGATGTGGTAACTTCCCATGATAAAGATACATCTGATGACGAAATAATAAAATATATAAAAGATGAAGTTAAAAAAATACATCCTCATTATAAATGTAAAATAATAATAGATAAGGACTATCATTAAAGTAAAGGGTGCCTAAATTCAAATAAATTTAGGCACCTTTTATTTTGCAAAAGTTTATAATAATACAAATATGTATTAAATATAGTAATTTAATTTTGTTATATTATTAAAGTATTATCTCATATATAAGTTTAACGCCTACTAAAAATGCCATAATCAAAATATAAGTGCTTCTATCTACAATTATCTCCTTATTTTGTTTTTTATGAGAATATTTTTTTCATATATGATAACTTAAAATATAATTTTAATAATTGAATTTTGTTTTTTACAGGAATTATCAAACTAATATTAATCTATCTTAATATTTACTTTATGCACTAAAAACTATTTTTTATCTGTATTAAGATTAAGTATAATTAACTTATAGTAGTATATTATATATAAATTTGATATATTTTTAATATGAGTAAATTTACTTGGAGGTATTTAATGAATCATTGGAATGAATTAATATATATATATCCATTTTTAAATACATTAGATGAAGAAACTAAATCAATTATAAAAAATTCTTTAATAATTAGAGAATTTGATAGTGATTATACATTAATATATGAAAGCTCTTCTTGCTTAGGTTTCTCTCTTATAATAAGCGGATCTATAAGAGTGTATAAATTATCGGATAAAGGTAGAGAGGTGACACTTTATAAATTAGAGAAGGGTGATACTTGTTATCTTTCTATGTCTTGTATGCTAACTAATAAACATTTTCCAGCATTTGCAGAAGTTATAGAACCAACAGTTATTGCTTTTATACCAAGTTCTATATTTAATAAGTATATTTATAATACATTAGAATTTCAAAAGTATATATTTGAAAATCTTTATACTAAATTTAACAATGTATTAAAAGTATTAGAGGAATTAGCTTTTGAAAGTGTAGATATTAGAATAGCAAAATATTTATTATTAATTTCTCAAAAAGCTAATAGCAGCAAGTACTTATATTTAACTCAGGAAAAAATAGCACAGGAGCTTGGAACTAGTAGGGAGGTTGTAAGTCGTATACTTACTGATTTTAAGAATAAAGGTATACTTATTTCAAGTAGAGGTAAAATTAGTATATTAGATTTTGACAAATTAAATAACATAGCAAAGTTATAGCTTTGCTATGTTTATTTTTTCGTGTATAACTATAATATTATTTACCACTTTCCACTTAATAAAAAGTTCTTAGCTTTTTCATCTGCTTTAATTACAATATTTTTATCATAGCCCATAAATTCAAGAAGTCTTATAGCATTTCTGGTTTCTGATCTTCCCTTATGCAATTTATAGTCAAATTTTATATCTTTATTTGTTATAGTTTCTTCAAAGTGATAATTTTCAAATTTATCTTCAAGTATATGAGTAAGTTCTATATCGTGAGTTGCCGCAAAGCACAAAGTGTTACTTTTATAAAGAGCTGATAGTACTTCACAAGAAGAAGCTATACGCTCTATGGTATTAGTTCCTCTTAATATTTCATCTACAAAGCATAAGCATGGTATATCTTTCTTAGAGTTGTCTATTATCCTCTTTAGAGATTTTATTTCTACTATATAATAACTTTCATTGCTAAATATATCGTCCTTTAAAGCCATTGATGTATATATGTTAAAATATGATGAGTTGTACTCCCTTGAAGTAGTTGTATATATAGTTTGAGCAAGTATTGCATTTATTGCTATAGTCTTTATAAAAGTTGATTTTCCTGACGCGTTTGAACCTGTGATTAACACATTTTTATCAAAGTTAGCAGAGTTAGATACAGTTTTTTTTATAAGTGGATGATATATATCAACAAAATTTATATGGTTATTGTATTTACTTGTGCTAATTTCAAGATTTGGTTTAGAATAATAATCTAGACTATCTCTAAATGACGCAATTGCTATAAGAGCATCTATAGTCCCTACATAATCATATATAGCTTTAAAGTCATCTGCATTTTTTATAACAGTACTTTTGACTTTTTCATATCTCTTAAGCTCTTTTAAAAATATTAAGTTCATATATTCACTAAATATTTTCATATCATCCATCATTGCATTACTATCTGCGCCTAGCGATTTTTTTCTAATATGTTTAATATTATCTAAGTTTCTTGATATATCTTTTAAGTTATCATTTATTTCATTTATATTTAAATTTGTTATTTTTTTAGTTGCATTTATTAAAGATATCATATATGTAAAACCGTCTACATTATAATTGTATCTTTCATTTCTTTGACTTATAAATACATTGTATGTAGCAGATGCTATTAAAAGTAGTATAAAATACCTATTAAAAAATATTAGTGTTAAGCTTATTATTGGTATGTATGATAATATAGTATACCTTAGTAACCTACTTTTGCTATTATCACTTTTATTAAATAAACAATTTGTAGTATATAAATCATTGCTTATTCCTAATTTTGCTAATATATATTGTACTTCAAATCTTTTATCTGGATTTTTCATAAAATATTCTATTAAGTTGTCTCTTTTTATAAGTTCTTCTTTTTCGTATAAAGGTATTCTTAGAATATTATATAAAACTTCTCTTCCTGATGTACTTTGAGTATTATTTATTTTTTTGTATATGTCATCCATGCTTAAATCATTCCATGTTATATCATCTATAAATTCTTTTTCATTAATATTTTTAAAGTAACTAGAGACACTATCCATTTTATAGTTAATATCTTCTATATCTAATTCTTTACCATATTTTTTTAATATATCTTTTTTTATTGTCTTATCTTTCTTTATCTTAAAGTATAGTTCTATAGAGAAAAGGATTAATAATAGAGCTATAAAACCAAATATAAATTCTAGGATATTGATGTTTAAATTAATATTTTCCATTTATTCCTCCTATGTACCATTATGACTTATTAGTTATAATTTACTTTCTTTTCAAAGGCATTTAATATTAACTTGTATATAATAAATATTATATTATTTATTATCTTTATTAACTAATTTTCTTAAATTTACTATTCTAGATATTATATCTTCAAACTCTTTATTTCCTTTTAAATTGATAAATGTTGTATTTAGTGAATCTATTAGTATTTGTAGTACATCTACATTTACTGACTCCTCTTTCTTTATATCATCAAGATTGTCAAAGTATGCTATTTTATTAAGTTGCCTAGGTATATCTGTACCCAAATATTCTAAACTATCTACCAATCTATTTAAGTACATTAATGAAGCTTTTATATCTCCTTTTTTTAAATTAATATGTGCTAAGTTTGAATTTAAAAATGAACCCATTTGATTTCCATCATATACTAACTTGTCAATATCGATAGCTAATTGATAATACATACTAGCTTTAGAGTAATCTATACTATTCTCGTCCATATCATCTTTGTAACTATAGTAAGAAATGGCTAGTCCCATGCAAGACGTTATAGCTTCTCCAATTGAAGTATTTAAATTTTGTTGCATAAGTTTTCTTGCTTCATTTATTTTATCCTGTTGCATATATATAAGAGGTAGCATTACATCTGGATTGCAATTTGGTTTGTATATTTTTTTTAAAACTTCTTCAGCCTTATCATTTTTATCTACTATCATATAGTTACTGCTTAATTGCATAAGAGAATATTCTTTTAACTCTATATCATTTGTATTATCTACTATATCTTCTAAAATTTCTATTATTCTATTTGTTATATCTTCTTTATTTAAATCTGTTTCTTTTATCATAGCAAGAGAATAAATATGAGTTAGTTTAAATTTAAGTTTGTAATTAGATGGATAATTTTTCATATAACTTTCACATAGTTTAATAGACTCTTCTATTGAATTTATAGATATTAATTCTTCACACTCTTTAATTATTTTTGCGATATCATTTTCATCAAGTTCTTTTCTATAATTTAACAAATCATCAATATTTACTTCAAAGTAATTTGCTAGTACAGGAAGATATGTTATATCCGGAAAACTTACACCCTTTTCCCACTTAGATACTGCTGGTATTGATACTCCATTAATACTTGCTAATTGTTCTTGAGTAATATTTTTCTTTCTTCTTAATAACTTAATATTTTCCCCTATTTTTATTTTCTCCATTAATTTACTCCTTTTATGTGTTATATTTATAGTATAAATTAAGTTTTGTATGTTAACAATGGACGTATAATTAACTTCTGATTAAATTTTTTAACTATTGGTTAAAACTATCATTTACATAAAAATAAAAGACTTAATAAGTTATAACTTATTAAGTCTTTTATTTTTGCGGTTTCAATTTTATTTAACTAGTTTTTAGTAGATACCTCTATATTTTCTCCATCGGCATCTATAACTACAGTACATCCGCTATAAACTTCTCCAGAGATTATTTTTCTAGCTATTTTTGTTTCTAATGTATTTGATATATATCTCTTAAGTGGTCTAGCACCATATACTGGATCGTACCCTTCTTTTGCCATAACTTCTTTAGCACCATCAGTTATTTTTATATCTATATTTTTTTCACTAAGTCTTTTTCTTAATGCATCTACAAATATATCTATTATTTTTTTGATTCCTTCTAAACTAAGTGGCTTAAACATTATTATATCATCAACTCTATTTAAGAATTCTGGCTTAAATCTATGTTTCATTTCATTCATAACCATATCTTTTGTAAATTCATCTATGTTTTCACCAGCTTCTAATAGATGATGACTACCTATGTTTGATGTCATTATTATAAGTGTATTTTTAAAGTCTACTGTTTTACCTTTATTATCAGTAAGTCTACCATCATCTAATATCTGAAGGAATATATTAAATACATCTTCATGTGCTTTTTCTATTTCATCAAATAGTATTACAGAGTATGGGTGTCTTCTAACAGCTTCTGTTAATTGACCTCCTTCTTCATATCCTACATAACCTGGAGGAGGTCCTATAAGTCTAGATACTGCATGTTTTTCCATGTACTCACTCATATCTATTCTTATAATGTTGTCTTCACTATCAAATAAGTTGTTAGCTAAAGTTTTAGCAAGCTCTGTTTTACCAACTCCTGTTGGCCCTAAGAATATGAATGAACCTATTGGTTTTTTCTCATCTTTAAGTCCTGCACGAGCTCTTATTACTGCATTAGATACTGCTGTTACTGCTTCATCTTGTCCTATAACTCTTTTGTGAAGATCATCTTCTAACTTAAGAAGCTTTTCTCTTTCACCTTCTACTAATTTAGTTACAGGTATGCCAGTCCATTTAGCTACTATTTGAGATATTTCATTTTCTGTTACTTCTTCTTTTAATAATGCATTTTCATAACTTGATGCCATTTTTTCTTCATGATTTTGTATTTGTTCTTCTAACTTTGGTATTATACCATATTTTAATTCTGCTGCTTTGTTAAAGTCATATTCTCTTTCATATCTTTCAACATCGCCTTTAGCCTTATCTAATTCCTCTTTTAAATTTCTTATATCAAGTATTTGTTTTTTCTCATTTTCATATTTAGCAGTCATTTCATCATTCTTAGATTTTAACTCTGCTAACTCTTTTCCTAGATTTTCTAATCTATTTTTACTTTTTTCATCATTTTCCTTAAGAAGTGCTTCTTTTTCAGTTTCAAGCGTAAATATTCTTCTTCTTACAGTGTCTAGTTCTGTTGGTAAAGAATCTATCTCACTTCTAATCATAGCACCAGCTTCATCTATTAAGTCTATTGCTTTATCAGGAAGGTATCTATCTTGTATATATCTATCTGATAATTTAGCAGCAGCTACTATTGCGTTATCATGTATTCTTATACCATGATGTATTTCAAATCTTTCTTTAAGCCCACGAAGTATAGATATAGTATCTGATACACTTGGTTCCTCTGCTATAACTGGTTGGAAACGTCTTTCAAGTGCTTTATCTTTTTCTATATATTGTCTATATTCATCAAATGTAGTAGCACCTATACAATTAAGTTCTCCACGAGCTAACATTGGTTTTATTAGGTTACCAGCATCCATTGCTCCATCAGTTTTACCAGCACCTACTATTGTGTGTATCTCATCTATAAATAGTATTATTTTTCCTTCTGAAGATTGAACTTCTTTAAGTACTGCTTTTAATCTTTCTTCAAATTCCCCTCTATATTTTGCACCTGCTATTAATGAACCCATATCTAGTGCATAAATAACTTTATCCTTAAGTCCTTCTGGTACATCTCCACGAACTATTCTTTCTGCTAATCCTTCAACTATTGCAGTTTTACCAACACCAGGTTCACCTATAAGTACTGGATTATTTTTAGTTCTTCTTGATAATATTCTTATAACTCTTCTTATTTCTTCGTCACGACCTATAACTGGATCTAATTTATTTTTCTTAGCTAAATCTACTAAATTAGTTCCATATCTAGTTAGTGCTTCATAAGTGCCTTCAGGATCTTGAGTTTCTACTCTTTGACTTCCACGAACTTGTGATAGTACTTCTAAGAAATTACTTTTATTTATATTGTATTGTCTTAATACTTTTCCTACTGGTGTATTACCTTCCATATCTATCATAGCAAGCATTACATGTTCTACACTTATATAAGAATCTTTAAATTCTTTAGATATTTCTTCTGCTTTTATTAAAATTTCATTTATTCTTCTTGTAGCTGTAACACCTTGTGAACTTATACCTTCTCCATGAATTTGAGGTAATTTGCTCAGTTCCATATCTATACTATTTTTTACTGAATCTACTGATACACCCATTTTTTCTAATATATTAGGTATAAGTCCATCTTCTTGATTGACTAATGCACTTAATAAGTGTATAACATCTATTTGTTGATTATGGTTTTTAACACCTATATTATAAGCTTCATTTAAAGCTTTTTGTACCCTTACAGTCATTCTTTCTATATCCATATGTATCCCTCCACTATCATAATATATATTATTTTCAGTAAAATCTTAATTGTTTATTTTATTTAGAATTTTCTTATTAGCACTCTATTTAGTTGAGTGCTAATAATTTATTAACTACAATATACTCCTATAAAAATACTTTGTCAATAGTTTTTTATCTTATTTGTCAATATAAAATATATAAAAGTAAAAGCACCTATTACAATTCATTGGAATAGGTGCTTTTACTTTAGCTTTTCATATTATATTCTTGTAATTTTTTAATGTTTTCTAATTCCTTTATAAAATCATTAGCCTGAATATAATCTATATATAAAAGACAAGAAACCTCTTTTGTTTTTTCACTTATTCTAGTAGTTATTCTAATATGATCCTCTAATTTCTTTGTGTAAAATTTGTATATTAAATCAAGGTGTACTCTATCTCCGTTTAATATTATATCTATACTTTCCTTAGGAATTTCCACATCTACATTTTTTTGAGTACAACCCTTAGATATATTATTATATTTAGTATATTTATAAGAATATCCCTTATAATCAAATCTATTGCTTTCCTTTATTCTATTTAATATATACTCTCCCTCTTCCTCTTTTAGAAAGTCTTCTTCTTCAAAGAAATAATATTTAGCGAAATAGTCTAATTTATATTTTCCCATAGTTTCCTCCTGAGTTATATAATAATAGTATTCCTATATTTAATAATTATATGAAGATTATTTAGAATTAAATTATTGCAAATATATAAGGATTTAAGGATAAATAAAAAGACTAGATTATACTAATTAGTATAATCTAGTCTTTTTATTTATTAATCTTTGAATTCATATATTAAATTTAATAAATCTAGTAAGATATTTACAAAGTCTAGATAAAGATTTAATACATGTATAGATAAATCATTCTTACTTATTATGTTTCCTGATTCTATGTCATATTTTATTAGACTTATATCATATAATATATATCCTGAGAATATTAATATACCCAGAACACTATATAATATATTTAATGTCTGTGAACCTATAAATATATTTATTATACATAGAAGTAAAAGTGATATAAGACCTGCAAATAATATAGATCCTATACCTAGGTAATGCCCAGCTTTCTTTCTATAAGATATAAAGGCTAGTATACCAAATAATATACAAGTTCCAAGTAAAGCATTAATTACTATAGATGTTCCTAAACTTTGTAAGTAAAAAGATAATAGTGGATATAAAAGTATACCATCTATAAATGTAAATAAGTAAACATAGTTCATAGAAAAACTTCTAGGTATTATACTTTTCTTAGATAATATTGCCATTATAAGTAAACCTATTATTAAAAATGGTAATATTAAATTTGCTACTTGAACAACACTTATAGGAATAAAAGCTTGCCCAAATGCAAACCCTATAAACATAAATAGTATAGATATTGCTAGATATTTAAAAATATCAGCCATTGGGTTTGTAATTTCTTTATGCATTTTTATCATCTCCATATATTATAAAAAACTATATATGTATTATACCATATATTGTTAAATTTATATTATATGAAATAATTTGTATCAAATTAGTTGATTATATTACTTATGCTATCAGAAATTTTATTTACTTTATCATTCGCTACATTTGTTAGGTTTTCTTTAGTATTTTCTATTTTAGATTTTATAGAGTTAATATCACTTTGTAATTCTTTTTCTTTATCTAAATAATTACTTAAATTAATATCTTTTATAAAATCATCTAAATTTTCAGATAAATTATTTTTGTATTTACCTATCAAAGTTTTTAATTTGTCATCTCCTATGTTAGCAAGTTCATCAATTGATGTAAGTTTATTTTCTATGTCTCTTAATTTCATATCATCTAAACTCAATATTTTGTTAGTATAATTAGATATCTTCTTTTGATCTAGATTAGTATTATTTGACTTATCTATAGAAACCTTATCTTCAATTTCTTCTACAGAGTCTTTATATTTGTTTTTTATTTCAGATAGCATATTATCTATCTCTTTTATTGATTCGTCTGATTTTTCTTCAACATTAGATACTGCCTTTTCTTGATCTTTTTGTATATCATTTTTATCGCAAGCCACAATACCTAATGACATTAATGATATTATAATTAATGATATTATTTTTTTATTGCACTTCATTTATATAACTCCTCTTAATATTTTAGTATTTATATTTTACCACTAAAATCTAACTATTTACAACCTTATTTAATTTAATCAAAATAAATTATACATTTATAATATTTTATAGTTAACAAAATACGAATTAATTAATATCTTAATATTAGTTAAATATTTTGGGGGTGTCATCCAATGCTACAATCTCTTCTCTTGGTGCTATCACTTTCATTAGATACATTTGTAGCTAGTGTTGCTTATGGTACAAATAAAATTAAAATTCCTTTTAAATCGGCATCTATAATAACATTAGTATCTACAATTACTTTAGGTATTTCTTTATTTTTGGGATCTTTGTTTAAAGATTTACTATCAGCCAATATAGCATCCTTATTAAGCTTTTTATTGTTATTAGGGCTTGGCATATTTAGATTATTTGAATGTATAATTAAAAGCTATATAGATAAAATATATAATAATCAAGCTCCTCTAACATTTAAATTATTTGATTTTAAGTTTGTACTTGAAATTTATGCGGATGAAACTAAAGCAGATTATGATAAATCTAAAATGCTTACACCTAAAGAAGCTTTTTATCTTGCAATAGCTCTTTCTTTAGATAGTTTAGCAGTTGGATTTGGAAGCAGTTTAGGATATATTAATTATGCAGAAGTTTTATTATTATCTTTAATTATTGGATTTTTATCTTTACTATTTGGTTGTATAGTAGGTTGTCATATTAATAAGATTAGCCATATTAATTTGTCTTGGTTATCAGGAGTAATGCTTATAGCTCTTGCATTTATAAGATAAAAAAAGAGTTATCTCATACTTGAGATAACTCTTTTGACTTATGCTACTTTATTACTGTTTGCTTTTATAACTTGTTGAGCTATATTTACTGAATGGTCAGATATTCTCTCTAAATTACTTACTATATCTAAATAAACAACTCCATTATCTATTGTGCATACACTCTCATCTAATCTTTTCATATGATTTTGACGACATACTTTTTCCATTATATCAACTTGTTCTTCCATTTTGACAACTCTTAATGCTAAATCCACATTATTAGATTCTAAAGATTCAAGTGCATAAGTATATGTGCTTAATACTTTGTTGTATATTTCAGTTAACTCACCTTTACATTCATCAGATAATTTTAATTCTTTAGTTAATATTATTTCTGATAATTCAGCTATATTTTCAGCATGATCTCCTATTCTTTCTATATCATTTACAGTATTGAATAGATAGTCAACACCTTCTCTTGAATCATCATTTAAAGTTGTTTTAGATAGCTTTAGTAAGAAACTTAGTATAGCTTTTTGTAATTCATTTATCTTTATTTCTTCATTAAATGCCTTTTTTATTTTAGCATCTGACATTTCAAGCACACCTTCCATTGAACAAATCAGAGCTTTCTTAGCTTTTTCACCCATTCTTAAAGTCTCTTTAATAGTATTTGATAAAGCTATAGATGGTGTTTCTAATATTCTTTCATCTAAGAATTTAACAGTTTTTCTCTCTTCTATTTCATCTTCTTTCTCTGGAACTAACTTCATAGTAAGTTTTACTATTAACTTAGAAAAAGGTAATAGTAGTATAACGTTAGTTATATTAAATAAAGTATGTGCATTAGCTATTTGTCTACTCACATCATTTGGATCTAAGTGTGTAACTACCATTGTTATTGGCTTACTTAGTAATAACATAAATACCAATGTCCCTATTACATTAAATGTTAAATGCATTGTAGCAGCTCTTTTAGCGTTCTTACTAGCACCTATACTTGATATTAATGAAGTAACGCAAGTCCCGATATTTTCACCATATAATATTGGTAAAGCAGATGATAATGGTAATATTCCTTCAGATGCAAGTGCAAGTAACATACCCATTGAAGCACTAGAACTTTGAACTATTGCAGTTATACCAAATCCAAGAAGTATACCAAGTATCGGATTATGTCCAAATGATACTAATGCATTAGTAAATCCTGAAAACTCTTTTAAAGGTGCAACAGCTTCCTTCATAAAATCCATACCTGTAAATAATATACCAAATCCTATAAATATTTCAGCTATTGTTTTAACCTTTGGCTTAGAACTAAATAAGTAAAGTATTATACCTACGCCTAATGCCATTGGCGCTAACCCAACTAAATCTAGTGATACTAATTGAGCAGTTATAGTTGTTCCTATATTGGCTCCCATTATTACACCTATTGCTTGAGGTAGTGTCATTATACCCGCATTAACAAATCCAACTACCATAACTGTCGTAGCACTTGAACTTTGTATTATAGCTGTAACTAAAGCTCCAACTATAACCCCCATTAGTACATTACTAGTTAGAAGTTCAACTATCTTTTTTAGTTTTTCTCCTGCTGACTTTTGAAGGCCATCAGCCATCAAATTCATACCGTATAGAAAAAGACCTAGTCCCCCCATCAGGTTTATTGCTATTTCCACTATATTTCTTCCTCCTTAAAACTTTAATGTTTTTAAAATTAAATAATTTTATTCTTTTATTATTACAAACTTATTCTATCAAAAAAATTGTCATAATGTGTTAAGCAAATGTTAATTTATTGCACTTAATGTTAAATCTATGTTAAATAAAAGTTGATTAAATCCTATTATGTTAAGTTTTTTAAATTTAAGTTAAAAATAATATATGTAATGTAAATAAAAAAACCCATTAAATGGGTTTTATTTTCTAAAGTCTTTTAAGTTATTTTCTATGCTTAAATTTTTTAATATTGATGTTAATAATATTTGTCTAGTTTCTATTGATTTACCAAACTCTTCAAAGCTTTTCATACAATCTAACTGATAAGTTTCTATTATGCCTTTTTCTAATTCTTCTAAATGTTTTACGATATACTCCTTTATATCTTCTTTGCTTTTTAACCTATCTATTTCTTCGCCTCTTAAAACATGCTTAAATATTTCAAATCCCTCACCTTTTGATCCCCATATAAATATTCTAAATGTTATTAATGCCATTTCACAATATATACCTGCACTTATAGAATTCATATGATTTATATCTTCATACAAATGTTGATTAAAATCAAAGAAGTTACTAGATGCTATTTCATAAGTTTTTTGAGGTTCAAATTCGATATTACTTTCAGCTATGTTTTTGTCTAAACTTTCATAGCCACTACTTTTTATAAGAACATCACATAATGGTGATGTATGTATTGATAATTTGTCTTTTGATAAAAATTGTTTCATAGTTTTGCTCCTTAATTTAAAATATATGTTTATTATAACTATGAGTCTATTTTTAAACAATAGTTATTGTAGAAAATATCTATAATAATTAGATTTACTAGTATTTATGGCAACAGATGAACAGCATATAATTGTTTATCTGTAAACTTAGTTTTTATAGTAATTACTACTATATTAAAATGAATATAAAAAAGATGTGTAAAATAATTATATTTTGCACATCTTTTTAGTATTAATATTATTATATAAAAAGTTTCATATTGATTTATTTTCTAAGAATTAATTTAAAGCCATACTTTACATAGCTACTTAGCCCAGTAGTAAACATCGCCATTTTTACTTACTGCATATATATTATCGTCTTTTGTGCCTACAGTAAGCTTATTATTTTTGATTTTTTCTTTTATATCTTTTTCATTAAACCATTTAGTTTCTATAAACTTATCATCTAGTACACTTTTTTTATCTACCTTTTCTAATGTTTGTATAAATTTATCTGTTTCATCTTTTGGTATTATAAATCTTCCATTTGCTTTATTGGAATCTAAGTTATGAACTTCTTGTATATTGGTAGCATTAGTTGGGATATTTTCAGGAATCCAACCTCTTTCTATTATATCTTTAGCATCTTTATAGCTATTAAACTTATGGATTTTTATATCCATACTACATCCTGTCAATATAGTTGCCAACATTAAAAATACTATTATTTTCTTCATTCTCAATTTCCTCCATGTCCGTTTCATTTAATATTATAAACATATTATATATACTATATCTTAAAAAATAATAAACCCAACATTAAATAAATCTTAAATTATTTAAATAGTATCCAAAAATACAAAAAGACCATCTTAAAATAAGTCTAGCTAATAACAAAACTTACTGTAAGACGGTCTTATATAACTTTTATTAATCTTTAAATACAGTATTTTCAGTTTTCCATTGTAATAATTTTATATATAACCAAAAACCATATATACCAAGAGTTATTATAGTTAATACTAGCCATTTTATATAGTTAAAAAATAAGCTAGATCCAGTACCTTTAAATTCGAGCCTTCTTCCTTCTATTACCGTATTTTCGGCTTCCCATCTATATTTTATGCACATAGCCCACGGTGTGGCTAATCCTAACGTAAAAGCAGTTATTAACCAAGCTAATATATTAACTCCAATAAGTCCTAGTAATCCACCTTCAAATCTTGATTCCATATGTTTCCCTCCTATTATGTATATATATTAATATATATGCATAATAAAGTATATAAACTGCAACTTAATTAAATCTTAAATAAACCTTAAAACTTTATAAAAATTTATGGTATAGTGAATTATTCTTTTATTATAAATCTTTCTATAAAATTAACAATTACTTTTTCTAAGTCTCCACTATCTTCTACTTCTATTATCCTAGGTGTAGCTAATTCACCTCCATGTTCAAAGTTTACGCTTGATATTACGATTTCTTTGTCTTCATAGTCAAAGTCAAGTGTTAAACCTACTAGGTTATTTAAATCTAGTCTAAAGTCCCCAATGTCTCTTATATTATAATCCTCATACTCATCATCACCATAACTTCTTAAATTATATATCTTTCCATCTAAAAATTCTACCTTATCTAAATCTTCATTAGTCTTACCTATAGCAAAATGGAGTGCATACTCTTCTCCTAACAATAAATTAGCATAATCACTTGCATCATTTATATCTTCATAATCTTCATCAAAAGTTATTACATCCATATAGTCTCTATCTATCAAACATACTCTTGATACATAATCTGGATAATCATATAATAATTCATCACAATTATCCTTATAATAATTTATAAAATTTTCTAATCTAAACTCTTCTGGTTTTATTCTTATAGCTTGCATATTTATGTCCTTTCTATACTAATTCGTCAAATCTTTGTTATGCTAAAAATCAAATTTAATTTAAAATATGTTTGTATATTTTTAATACTTATATAATATATCATACTATTAATTCACTTTGAATATATGTTTTTTTATATGCTCCTTTTTTATTATTAATCTCAACTATATCTTTCAATAATATAAGAGAATTTGAATAATGGAGCGTTTCTACAAATAATGAATTAATATATACAGTCAACTAAAATATGAAAAAAACTATAATTGTAGTAAATATAATAATATAAAAAGAGCCCTTATTTAGAAATTTAATACAGGCTCTTTTTATTAATTCAAATTATTTGAACTCTTTTTTATCATATATCTTTATGGATATTATCATAGATATTAAAATAGTTAAAATACTTATAATTATTGATACTATTAAAGGATTTATATTATTTATATAGTCTATTATATTTTTTAGCTGTTTTGAAGGATTTTGAAGTATATCTACAATTGGCATTGAACAAAATATTGTAGCTAAAGTTATAGCCATAGTTATGAATTTTCCCTTTATTGCACCATATTTAATCATTGTTGGAATTAACATACTAATAATTAATGTAGATGATAATATTACTGTAGTTAATAGTAAATCTAAATTTATATCAACTTCTATTATATGGTATATAACACTTACTATAAGCATTGATGATATCATTGTTATAATACCAATTACATATCTCGATATAACGTACTCACTTCTTTTTACAGGAATTACTCCTATCAAATTATCTATACCACTTACATCTTCATAAGACATAAGCTGTGGTACACCAACAATTGTAATCATTGAAGATAAAGCACCTATAAATGAAGGATTGATTGCTGATACAAATAACCACATTATAATTATTATACCAACTTGCTTAAGTATTGCTTTAAAATTTATTAAACTCATTTTAGTAAGATTCATTATATTATTCATATTAATACCCCCTAGTATAATACATTAGTATATCTTCTAAATTAACTTTGTCATAAACAACTTCTTCCCCAAATATTTCGTATGCATGTTTTACATTTGATGTTAATCCTTCAAATCCAAATGAATTTTCATTAAATGCTACTAATGCTCTTTTAGTTTCATTGTCTAATAAATTTTTCCCACCTCTTATCATACTATGTCTTTCTAATATGCTATCTTTATCTCCGCTTAGTATTATTTTCCCATCATATATAAATACTAAATAGTCTGAGACTTTATCTAAATCAGATGTTATATGAGTAGAATAAAATACAGTAGCTTCTTCTTTTTCTATATGTTCTTGAAGTATATCTAAAAATTCATTTCTGACTAAAGGGTCTAAATTTGCTGTTGGTTCATCCATTATTATAAGCTTTGGATGATGAGACAGCGCCATTGTTAATTCAAACTTTTTCTGTTGTCCCTTTGAAAGTTTCTTATATATTTTATTTTCATCTAATTTAAATTTTTGTATATATCTTCTATACAATGATTCATCCCAATTCTTATAAAAAAAAGATACTGACTTTTTTATATCCTTAAGTTTAGATTCATTTAAGTAACCAGGAACATCACCAATATAACCTATTAATTCTTTTGTATTTATATCATTTTTTTATATTCTTTTCCAAATATTTTTATACTACCACTATCTTTAAATATCATATTCATAATTAATTTTATTGTGGTAGTTTTTCCTGATCCATTTGGACCTATAAACCCTGTTATATATCCCTTTTTTATATCTAAATTATCTATACATAAATTAAATGTATCTAAATTTTTCTTCAAATTTCTAATCTCTATTGCATTCATAATATACCTCCTTATATTTCTTCATATATACTTTTAAATATTTCTAGTCCTTCTTCTAATGTTATACCTACTGATTTTACTTGCCTTATAATATCCTCTAATTTATTTTCTATTTCATATAAAGCTATTTCTCTTAATCGATCTGTATTTTTTGTTGATACAAAAGTTCCTCGCCCTGTAACAGTCTCTATAAATCCTTCTTTCTCAAGTTCTTCATAGGCTCTTTTTATGGTTATTATGCTAACCTTTAATTCTTTTGCGAAATTTCTTATAGATGGGAGACCTTCCCCTGGCTTTAATGTTGAGTCTAATATCTGATTTTGTATCTGGCTTTTTATTTGTTCATACAAGGGTATTGTTGATGTATTACTTATATTTATATTCAATTTTACACCTCTCTTCCTTACTTAATATTTAGTGTATATAAAATGTATATATTATATATATACACTTTATGTACACTTCATGTCAACCTATTTTCAAAATTAATTAAAAAAATATATACTTAATGATTTTTATTTAAATGTAAGTTTTATAGAATTGTTCTGTAACAATAAATTAAATACTATTGTAATATAATAAAAATATAGTATCATTTTTAATAACTTTTTTATAATCTATTGTATATGGTTTTAAATAATGTTAGTATATGCTGATGGATATGTCTTACATAAAAGGGGGGAATGTTTATGACTAAAGATATGACTACTGGTAATCCAGTAAAATTAATTTTATATTTTTCTATACCATTACTTATAGGAAATATTTTTCAACAATTCTATAGTATGGTAGATACAATAATTGTTGGAAGATTTTTAGGTGTTAAAGCTCTAGCAGCTGTTGGATCAACAAGTTCTATGATTTTTTTAATAATAGGATTTATATTAGGCCTTGCATCTGGTTTTTCCGTATTAGTTTCACAAAGGTTTGGAGCAAATGATGAAGAAGGTGTTAAAAAAGCCGTAGGTAGTGCAATTGTACTGTCTGTAATTATGACTATTATAATTACTATTTTAAGTATATTTTTTACTAAACCACTTTTAAATTTAATGAAAACTCCACATGATATAATAGATGAAGCTTATTCATATATAATAATTATATACGGAGGTATATTTGTTACATTTTTCTATAATATAATTGCAAGTATACTTCGTGCACTTGGAGATAGTAAAACTCCTTTATATTTCTTAATTGTTGCATCCATTTTAAATATAATACTAGATTTGATGTTTATAGTTAAATTCTCTATGGGAGTTAAAGGAGCTGCTTATGCTACTGTTATTTCCCAAGGAGTTTCAGGTATACTATGCTTAATTTATACTGCTAAAAAATTTCCTATATTAAGACTTGAAAAAAGACATTTTAGCTTCAACTTAGACTTTTATAAGAAACACTTAAATATAGGAATCCCAATGGCTCTTCAATTTTCAATAACTGCTGTCGGAGCAGTAATACTTCAGGGTGCTGTTAATTCATTTGGATCAACTATTGTTGCTGCATATACTGCTGCTTCTAGGGTTGAACAACTTGTTATGCAGCCAAGTGTAACATTTGGTGTTACTATGGCAACTTATTGTGCTCAAAATCTTGGTGCTAATAATATCGAACGAATTAAAGAGGGAGTTAAAAAGTGTACATTAATAAATATAGCTATTGGTGTTATTGGTGGAATTATACTTATGACACTTGGTGAATATTTTGTTAAGCTATTTGTATCAAATTCAGATCCAAATGTAATATCATACGCTACTAAATATCTAACTACAGTTTCTTTCTTCTTTATACCTCTTAGCTTAATATTTATATACAGAAATGCACTTCAGGGTATGGGATATACTTTCGTGCCTATGATGGCTGGTGTTTACGAATTACTTGCCAGAACTATTGTTGCATTTACATTACCTTTAGCTATTGGTTATACTGGTATTTGTTTAGCAGGTCCTATGGCTTGGCTTGCAGCATCTATACCGTTATTTATTGACTATCATAAAAAAGTTAATAGTATAAATTCTTCAGAGTGTTACTCATCATAAAAATTATAAGACAAATCTACATTTAAAAAGCTAGCTTAAAAATTTAAGCTAGCTTTTTATTCTCCTACTCCAAAATCAGTATTATTATATAATACTTCTATATTAGGATTTTTATCTAGTAAGTCTTTATATTTATCTACAAACCAATTAACTATCTCATCATCTCTTTTAATATCTGATGTATTATTTACAAAAACATTTATAGTAGCATGATCAAAATTATTTAAAACTATATCCATATCTTTATCTATCATTTCTTTTGTCTGACCTTTTATACCTACCATCATGCATGGAGAATCAAAATAAGTTTTAAGTTCTTCTACACTTTTAAATTTAGCATTTTTATTTAGAAAATTATTTCTAAAGTCATAATCAAAACTTTCTACACCTATTTTAAAAGTTATAGGTATTTCAAAATATTCTCTCATATCTTGTATTTTATTTTTATATGACCAATGACTTTCTAAAAATAGTTTTTCAATATTTTTGTCTTTTATTATATCTTTTATTTTATCAAGTGTAGCTTTCGGAAGTTCAAAACAACTTCCTGAGTTTATAACTTCTAAAACTTTGTATTTTCCTGTTATATTTTCAAGTACTTTAAAATTTAATTTATTTATTTCCTCTTCTGATTTTGAGTTATCTAATATATAATCACAGAAACTACATTTTCCCCATACGCATGGAAAACTTTTAAGTAGTACTATTTCTCTTTGGTTTTTATTAGTTATTTCACTATATCTGTCCATTTTTTCTCCTTTATAATAAATTAGGTATTATACATAATATAATACCTAATTTGATATATTCCAATCTATGTTTAATTTAAATTTATAAAAATTAGTTATTATGAATTTTATCTATTTAATAATATTTGTGATTTTACATTTCTAGGAAGTGCATTAACACAACCCCCTATTAATAGTACTGCCACAAATTTATCAGCATAATCTGTAAATATTTGTGTTATAAATACACTTAATACATCTGGAACTCCAATTACACTTAGTACTTGAACAATATATGATGAACCCGATGATGTTATACCTCCAAATAAAAATGCACTTATCATGGCACTTATTATAGATGTTGGTAATGTGAATATAAACACTCCAAGAGGAGTTTTTATACCTTTTAAGAATCCTTTTTTATACATCAAACCAGCTAAATACCCTGTACTTATTTGAACAGGAGCAAAGTATATTGAATATATATCAAAAGTCATTCCACTTACTAAGCTTCCACATAGACCTGTTATTACGGCATATTTAGGTCCAAGTAAACAGGCTATAAATATTGTTCCTATAGAGTCCATATATATAGGAAGTCTTAAAGAATAGGCTATAAATGCTCCTACTACATTTAAAGCTATTCCAAAGCTTATTAAAGTTAAGTTTCTAACGTTTAATTTCTTTTCCATATTATATCACTCCTTTTATAGAGTCTATAATATTACCTTTATCCTTAAATATATTTTTTATAAACATCTTCATAAAAGCTTTTGCATCTACTTCTGTCAGTATATGTGCATTATGTTTCTTTTTATAAAAATCATATGCATCTACTATAGTTTGACCTATGGCTTTTCCTTCTTCTACTATTTCAACGTAAGAATCAAATCCGTTGCATAGATTTCTGTCTATAAAATATGCGACTGCTAATGGATCATTTATTACACAACCTATTATGCCTTCTTGATTCCAATGAAAATCTATATAAAATCTAGTTATTTCTGTTATATATTTAGATACATCTTTATCTAGTTTGTTTATAAATTCAATAATATTTGGTGTTAATACTATTTTTCTAGTTACATCAAGTCCTATCATATGAATTTTTTTAGGTAAGTTTTTATAAACATATTCAGCAGCATGTGGATCTACCCAATAATTAAATTCTGCTACTGGTGAACAGTTCCCATGACTTTTGTAAGTTCCTCCCATGGAAACAAACTCATCTAAGTTATCGAAGGCTTTCTTATCTTTAATTAATGCTTTAGCTATATTGGTAAGCGGACCTAGTGCTATAATAGATACGTCTTTATTTCTATTTAAAGTATCTATTATAAAGTCTACTCCACCATGTAAAATTTTAGCATCAACTTCTTCATAAAAATTTTCTCCTATACCATCTTCTCCATGAGTATCTTGTGCTGTTATAAGTTCTTTTTTTAAAGGTAGCTCTTCTCCTATATATACAGGTACATCTAGCGAAGAACACATTTGAAGTGCTTTTAGAGCATTTTTTGCTCCTAAGTTTGCAGGTACATTTCCACTACATACGGTAATCCCTAATACTTCTAATTCTGGTGAATTTAATGCTAGAAGTATTGCTAATGAATCGTCAATTCCTGGATCACAATCAATTATTACTTTTCTTTTTTTCATTTTAATCTCCTCCATAAACATTTAATGGAGAACTATACGCTTTTATTTAGTGCATTAAAAAAGCGTATCTAGGATACGTCTATATACTGCCACTATATAAATCCCTAGTTTTTTATACTTGGAGTTCTCGAACAAGTCCCAGACAGTTTAATACTATCTAGTGTTTTCAATACTTATAAGATTTTATATTTGCAAAATTGTCAGTTTGTTGTCAGTTTCAATTATTTATCCACAACTTACTAACAGTTTTTATTTTAACATGAATTTTGTACATTGTACAATATCTTATTTAGTTTAAATATGAAAATTATTTTTTATATAAGGACATGCAACTTTCACTATGCTATTTGCATATGCTATAACATGCGTAGCGAATATGTAGCAAGTGAAACGCAGTAAGCTTGGCGGAATATGAGTAAAGTGGTTATGTTAGCCTTAGCATCTTACCCCAAGTCTAACCTATTATAAATATATGTCAAAATTAATAGGAGAGTATTAAACTCTCCTATTTTCATGCTATATTTTGTAATTCTTCTTTGACTTTTAATTTTGGAGGTAATTTAGTTATAAAAGCTTTATAGCTATCTTTAGATTTAATTAAATTTAAACTGTGATACTGTTTTAGATTTAATAAATCATCTAATGAATATCCATGTACTGTAAATTCTTCTTCTAGCGATTCAAATGCCTTCTTGTCTACTCCACTAATTAATATATAAGATGCATTAGAATTTTTAAGTGTTGCTTGATCTTCTTTAGTGAGTTGGTCCATATAATGTAATGTTAATACATATTTTAATCCAAACTTAGCACTTTGAACAAAAGTCTTAATTAATATCTTTTGACTTGTAGGTGATTGGAATATTTCATCTATTAAAACTGTACAACGTCTTGGTAACTCATGCATACCACCTCTTATTTTAGTAGTTATCCATATCTTTTGTACAAAGAATGTTGTAAGTATATCTATAGATACATCATCATCAAAATCAGAATCTCTCATTCTTATTAAAATTACTTTTCCTTCTTCCATAGCATTAATAAAATTTATAATTAATTTTTCTCATAAAAATAAGACTAAGATTGCTCTTAGCCTTATATATTATCTATAGCTATGTCATTACAACATATATATATTATTCTAGTTATCTAATTAGATAAGTTCTTTTCTTATTTTGCATACCACCCAAACTCTTCAGCCTTGGCTATTAAATTATTTGCTATATTATTATGTATATCATTATCTACAGTTATTCTTTCTAGCATAACTATGCACTTATTTTCCTCATAATCTAGAAGTACACGACTAACCACTCCTGGTCCATAGTCTAAAAGTACATCACCGTATAATCTATCTGATATTAAATCACCAACTCTTGGGATTATATCGCTATTTATTTCTTTTTTTATATCTACTATTAAACTTGATTTTATGTGAACATTTTGTATAAATATTATTTTCATATATACATCTCCAATAAATTTATTTCAATATTATGGTCTCATAATATGTCTATAACTATATTTATAATGATATGTTTAATATTTAATAACAACATAAATAAGTAAAAATATTAAAATTCATATCATTTTATACACCATTATTATCTATCACATAAGAATTTCATTTTTTTTAAGAATTTTTTTCTAATATCTATATTATTCTCGTCTCTAAGTTTACATAAGTAATTATCATAGTATGTATTAATCATAATAGTTATATTTTCAACATCAACACTTAAGTTATTCTCGTCAAAACTAACTACATAGCTTTTATTAAAAGTTAATTTACTTCCTTTTTTTGTTTGAGCTGAATGTAAAATTCCACATCTAATATGAGTGTAAAATATTTCTGCTAAGAGTGGACTACTAAAATGACTTGGAAACTCTTCTAACAAAAAGTTAGTATACGCTTGTTTATTGCTACCTCTAGTTTCATTCCATCCTCTCTTGAATTGCAATAATGTTTCTATCAATAAACAATTTAATGCCATAATAGCAAATCCATCTCTATTTATATTATTATTTCTTATCATAGATTCTATTACATTCAAATACCTACCTCTTATTCTATCATCAAATATGTCTATTGCAATATTCCACTCCTCATGATTACTTGATAAATCCAAGTTCAACCTATTAAAATATTCTTTTTTATATTTCAAAGATACATAAGAATCTCCCAAATATTCCATAAGTTCAACACTCCTTTATTATACAATTTGTTGTCAAGAGTTATTATAACTTATTTAGAAATATATTCCAATAAATTCTTTGCTATGTTTTTACAAAGTGCTTGCTCTTAATAAACTTATTTTCATTTCTAATAATAAGCCACTAGTCAACCATATTGATGGTGATAAAACTAATAACAATATAACAAGTTTAGAGTGGTGTACTAACTCAGAAAACCATAAACCTAAATGTGAAATTGGACTAAATAGTGCTAAAAAGGTAAGGATTATTATTTATATGATAAATCTAGTTCAAGACATCATATGTCTAAAAAAGTTATCTCGTTATCTGATGATAATACTATACTTAAAATAAAAAAGGAGAAAATTAATTCTCCTTTTTTTATATAACCTTTTAAATTTTTATTTTGTTTCTTTTCTATAGATTTATTTTAGAAACATGTTTTACATGCTATATATCCTTTTTTCTTAGCTTCACTTTCTGTCATTTTTATAGCACCTTTCATACCATGTGATGTTGCTGTTTTATGATACTTATTAGATGAGCTACTTCCACCATTAGCATAAACTATTTTATCAACTGTTGGTGGAGGTGTTGGCTCTGGATCAGGTTTAGTTTGAGGTCCACCAGTTATAGACTTCATATCTATGTTATTACCATCACTTGTCATAATTACATGACCATTTTTATCTGTTCTCCATACTTTAGAACCTATACCAAATAATCTATTTAATATATTTTGAGTTGGGTGTCCGTAACTATTTTCTCCAACACTTATTACTGCATGTTCTGGCTTAGCTTTATTTAAAAACTCTTGAGTGGTAGAAGTATTAGATCCATGATGACCTACTTTTAATACATCTACATCTGGAACTAGATTTTGACTAACCATGTCTTGCTCTGTTATAGCTTCAGCATCTCCTGTTAATAGTACCTCTGTATTATTATAGTCTAATAATCCAACCACACTATCTTCATTATTATCGTTATAATCCTTTGTAGGATGAATGAATTTTAATGTTGCTCCACCACCACTTATAATTGTACCTGGTTTAGAGTCTAATATTTTGCAACCTTCTGTATTAGCTAAGCTTAGAACATTCTTCCAAGTTTGAGTGTTATGCGGTGCATCTGCTGGATAATAGAAATTTTTAACATTTAATTGTTTAAATACTTCTTGCATACCTCCAACATGATCAGCATCTGGATGAGTAGATATTAAGTAATCTAAATCCATTCCTTTTTCTTGACTATTTAAATAATTTACTACAGTACTTCCATATTTACTTTCTCCAGCATCTATTAATATGTCTGTTCCATCAGGCATTTCTATATATGTAGCATCCCCTTGACCAACATTTATAAAGTGTACTTCTATGTTTCCACTTAAAACTACTCCATTAACAGCATTTATACATTCTTGTATTATAGATTCATCTATTCCACCTAAAGCAGTAACTTTTGTAGCTCCTTTTAAAATACTCTTATCACTGTTATTGTGTACTAATACAATCGGAGTATTTTTTGCTATTGTAGATCCTGTTAATGCATCAACTAAATTATATGCTTTAGTTATATGGAACTCTTTGGATCCAGGATAAAATTTATTTATTATTTTTTTATTAGTATCAAATCTGTCTGTACCACCTAATCGCTCTGACTTAGTATCTTGAACTAAGTTATCACTCATATTTGTTTTTCCACCAATAACATAGCTATCTATGTCCTTAGCATTAAATGGTATACTTTGCCCATTAGTTAGTATTATAGGTGCATTATCTCTTGCTGATACAGGAGCAATACTCATTGCATCAGGTTCACCTTTGTATCCATTTGTTAAAAATATTTTATCTATTTTTTTACCTTGTAATTCTAATTGTTCTTTGACTTCTTCTGCTACAGCATAAGATGTTTCTATTCTATCATTTCCAGATAGCCTTTCAACTTCAATTCCAAATCTCCTATAATAATGTTCTATATTCGGAGTTACCGCATTTTCTCCACCGACAACATAAATTTTATCAACTTTTATAAGTCTGCTATCTGTTTCATATGGTATTTCATTGTCTGTAGCTAATAAAATAGGTGCATTTACAACTCCAGCTAATCCACTAGCACTTAATCCATCTGCCAATGATTTATGGCTATTTACTACTATTGCAGTATTATAGTCTTGCTTATCAGCTATCATTCCTGCTGTTTCATACCTATCTCTGCCTTTAATTTCTTCAATGCTAGATAATGCATGTACTCCAGATACGTTGGAGATAGCAATTGAGAAAGATACCCCTAAAGCCAGTAATTTTTTACTTATTTTCATATATTCCCCCTCCAATAATTTTACTCCTACAGAAGTATACACTAATTCTATTGTAACATTTTGTAATATTTTGTAATGAAGTAAAGTATTTTAATATTTTTTATTAATAAGTAAATCATTGGTACAATTAAATTAATGAAAAATATACCATATTATGCTAATATATTTACATAATATTACAAGGTACCATTAAGGAGGAATGTATGAGTCCAAAATTTTCATCAAATACTTTAGATAATTGTGAAGATGCTCTTAGCTTACTAGATGAATTTATAGAAGATGATACAATTTCTGATGTATTATCATTTGCAGGAGACGAAATACCTGGCCTTAGACTACTATACAAATCTTATAATAGTATTTCTGATAGGTTTTTTAGACGTAAACTTGAAAAATTTATAAAATACGCTAATGAAGGTTCTTCAGATTATTCATTTGAAAAGTTCAAAGAAGATATACGAGACAATAAAAAATATAGAGAAGAGGTTACAGAATACTTATCATTTAAAATAGATAAATTTGATACAGATTTTAAGCTAAAGATTTTATCTAAATCAAGTTTAGATTTCTTTAATGGAAATATAGATTTTAATTCATTTGTTGATTTAAGTGAGTGTTTAGATTTGATTTCACGTAAAGATATTTTAATTATGGAATATTTATCTAAGCGAGGAGATTTTAAATTCACACCAACTGTTTTATATGTTAAAGGTTTGACTCTATATGATATTAATTCATCAATAAGAAAGTTACACATGTTATCACTAATTGAGGAAGATGATGATATCTTTTACGAAGAGGTTTCATCTGACCCATCTTATTCCACACATAGTGATTCAAAGTTAACTAAAAGTTACTACATATCCGAATTAGGTAATTTGCTTATAAAATATTTAGATTAAAATTACATTTAACTGTAAGAGGTATATTTAATTACGCACCTCTTACAGTTGTATAAGATCAATTTATATTTACATTATCTCTAGATAATCTGTATGTACATAACCGAGACCTTTATTGCCCTTATATCCTTCTATGCTTATCCATTCATTTAAACAATAATTTAATTTAACAATATCCCCTTTTTTTAATTTGGCTATGACTTTATAATTAGTACCTCTGTCGTACCTTACATTTAATACATCTGCTGTAACTCTAGCTTTTTTGCCTGTATAATCTCCATTTTTAAATCTAGTTGTCGAAGATCCTTGAGTAGTATTACCTTTTAATTTACTATTCACATCTTTTTTAAACTTCTCCCAAGCATTTTTATTATCTACCCAGTACTTAGGACAACACTTCTTAGTAACATCATAATGTCTTATAAAATCTGTTAAAGGATTAAGCTTATATCTTCTAGCTAAATCTACTCCTAGTTCTACCGCAGCATTATATGTTAATGTATTAAATTTACCACTACTATCTGGATGACACATTTCTATACCTATACTATAAGAGTTAGCAGAATTAGTTGTATATGCTATCTCTCCTTCCGGAACGCAATAAATTATTTCTCCATTTAAACCTATTATGTAGTGTGAACTTGCACTTGTTTTGTGTTTAGGTGCATTATTAAAATAATTTCTATTAGCAATAGCGCTAGATCTTGCATTACCTACATAGTGCCATGCAATTTTAGTAGTTTTACTTCTTTTAGTGCCTGGTCTACTATATTTATTTTTATCTAAAAAGTTTGTAATTATATTCATATTATACACCTACCTTATCTTTTTTGTTATTTTCAGTCGTAAAAGTATCCAACATATACTCTATAAACTCTTTTAATTTACTTGGTATAGGTATATTGCTTCTAGTTAAGTTTTTCATAGCTGATAAAGTTTCAAATGCTATAAAACATAAACAAAATAATTCACATACACCTATACTATTAATTTTTATAATTTCAAGAAATTCACTTGGTAAGAACGCTACTAAATTAAAATCTATTACTAGATCAACAAGTTTTAGAAATAAAGCACTTCCTATCATCCCAACTTTTCGTATTATTCCATTTATACCAGCGCTTGAATTGATTTTCTTTTCTTTTAATGCCCTAAGTATTCCTAGAAACAAATCCCATATACAAGCGATTAATAAAATGCTTATAAAAGGATTTCCTTGTAAATCGTTAAAAAAATTCACCGAAAACACCACCTTTTGAATAAAAATAAAAGACTAGAAATTTAATTCTAGTCATAAAAAAAGAACCTACATTGGTTCTATTGGTAACATCATTATATAATCATTTTCATTTTTAAAATCTTCAGGGTATAGTATGTATGCTAAACTTTGCATATCTCCTGCTAATACACTCTTTAATCCTTCTATAAACTTATTTTCTAATAAGCTAACTTTCTTTTGCAATAGATTAACTACGTTGCTTATATTATTGTGTACTTTAAGTGTAGTCTTAGGGCATATAGGACCACTTTCAATTAGATAGTTTGTTTCTCCATCACAAGTTATCAAGCCTATATTAGTACACTCATATATTTCTTCCTCTGCTAGTTGATAAACAACTGTTACATTATTAGCTTGTAGCCATTTTTTAAATCCTGCAACATCCTGTGTTTCTAGCTTTGACTTAAGAATATTAGCTCTTAGCACACCTGTGTAATAGATACCTTCTTTATCTGTATCGTATACATTATGTTCATTTTTAAATTTATCACTTATTAGCCTAGAGTTGTTTGACCAAGTTTTTAACTCGGCAAATCTAAAACATAGATTATCTGTATGAGTTTTATCCAAGTATATTTCCTCATTACCTTTTAATACCAATTGTTCACTACGTCTATGATAATAATACTTACCATCACTATGTTTTTCTACCGTATCCCATTCTCTTAGAGTAGGTTTTTTCCAAGTACTGTCTTGTGTGTCAAGGTATAAAAGTTGTTTTTTATCTTGTTTAAAAACTGAATTAGGTTTTAATTCACCTTTATTAACAACAATTTCTATCTTAGAATGAAACACATTATTATTAGTAACATACACATATAAGTATCTGTCATGTTTTCCTGTAGTTATACTTAAGTCTAATTCTTGCCCTGTAGCATCTGGTGAAGAATGTATTATGGAATTAGTGACATCAAATGTAGTTGAGTTTGAATAGTATACAGATGAACCTACCCCAAATCTATTGCCACAATTTTTTACTTTAATGGAATATTTACAATTAGGTTCTATACCTTTAACTACATAACTACGGAAAGAATCACTAAACGTCATACTCAATCTACCACCTACACTAGTTAATCCCCCGTTTATATATGTTACACCATCACATAAATTTTCGTCACCATCAACACTTGAAACTACTATTTTATCTGTTTCATCACCTACAGATTTAAGACCTTCAAAATAAGAAGAATAAGAAGGTGGATTTTGTGTATAGTCGCCTTCTATAATAATAATATTACCTGCTTTAACATCTACAGGACCCTCATTTTTAATTAGGATATAAAGTACCTGACTAAGTGTAGTAAATTCACTAACTGTAGTCAAAAGTGCTACCCCATTAGTTATAGAGGCAAACTCGGTTATTTTCCCTGAGAATGAACCTTCTTGAATAGCACAACTAGATAAATTATTATGTTCACCAAAAATAACAGTATATTTTGTATTAGGTTTCAATAAGTTAAGATTTATAGGACAACTTATATAACACCAGTCATCTAATTTTTTAGTTGTAGTATAAGAAATAGAATTAGGTGTTTTTACGACATTAGTTATAAACTCTTCATTGATTGAAGCATATAGCAAATCCATATTTGAATCTTTTTTAATATTAACTAAAGTCTTACCTTCTAACTTAACATCCTCAAAATACCCATTACTAGTTTCCTCTACTACCGTAAATTCCTTATCTGTTATAACTGTACTAACTGTACTTTCTTCTAATTTCTTTATTTTATTAAGCTCTTTATTTGTATTAGCTAAATCTCTTTCTAATCTAGCTTTTAAGCTAACTTCTCTATCTCGAGCATCAATTACCTCTGCATCTTGTTGCTGGCTAGCTGTAAGCTCTTTAAATCTATTTTCTACATCTACAATTTTATTTTCTGCATTAGCTGTTGCTTCATTTGCTTTATCTCTTGCTATATTTGTAGCATCTATTGTACTATTTGCATTATCTATAACTTCTCCTAAATCATTTTGCATACTACTAGCTTTATTGTAAGCTTCATTTGCTTTATTTATAGCTTTATTTGTATCACTAATTAATTGTATTAAAATCGGATACTCATTAGTACCTTCAACAGCTCCTGTACCTTCAATACTATCTAATACTTTGTAAGCCAACTTTGGAGAAGCCTTTGTACCATCACCCTTAGTCAAAAATAAAACAAAAAAATTAACACCCTCGATAAGTGTGTTAGTTGGGAATGTATATTCAATTATTCCAGTTGTTGCATCTACAATAGTAGCTATATCATCTATAGTTTCTGTAATAGTTTCTAGCCTTATAGAGACTGTAGTTCCTGTTAAGTTTATTACTTCATTCTTTTTTACTAATTTTGCTCTTATCTTTGCTGTATTTATGTCATTTTCACTAAAATAAATATTTGTAGCATTATGTGTAAACATCTTATCAAAGTCTATTGTTATATCATATTTTCCTAAGCTATCTATCATTATATCACCGCACTTTCTTTTAATAGTTTTACTTCTTCTTTTAAGCTTTTTATTTCTTGTAATGCCAATGCTAATAAACTACTTTCATTTATCATATCTAAATCACCATGTTTCTTTGTAAACAATTTTGCATTTGGATGATTTTTTAACTCATTTATATTGATTAAAAGTTTTTCTTCTGCAAAGTTTTTACAAACAACATTTGGACTTTCTATTATTATACTATCTAGTACATCATTTAGAGAGGTATCCTTATATGTTGAAACTGGATTGTCTATTGCTAAATTGTACATATTATTAAAATATCCATAATTAGCAGAAACTTGGTTAAATCTACTTCCACTATAGCCAAGATTTTTACCATTACCATCTAGGCTACTATGCATTAAAATAGAATAACCGTTACCAAATGCTCTACAAGTAACCGTATCTGGATTTATAGTTTGACCACTATGATTATGTGAACTTGAAGCATAATTATGAGTGTGCCCTTCTTTTGATAGATAGTTGCCTTTGTGCAATACTCCTGCTTCATTTACTACAAAATCTTGTGTTCCACCAATAAAGGCACTTATACCATTTGAATTTATAAATAAATAATTATTATCATCATACTTTAACCTTATAGCAGAGCCCTTATTCCCACCATCACTGTTACGAGCATCAATCTGACAGTTTCTTGAATGATCAGAAAATAGATTTATAACAGGCTCATGGCCACTCGGTGTGCTAAGCATATCACAAGCTAATGTCCCTGCTAGAATATTTCCGCCATGTATAATTACACTTCCATTGCTTTCTAAGTCTGAAATTACAACATATCCATATAGATTTACCTTCTCAGCGTTTATTTTAATTCCACTAGGAGAAAGATTTATAGCAGATATAACTTCATCCTCTCCCACTTTTTTTCCTACTTCTAGCATTATATTTTCTGAAGTTTGACTTATTTGACTTTGTAAGTTTTTATTAACATTCTTAATAGTTTGGTTAATACTAGTTGATGTTTGCTCTATAAGACTTGTATTACCCTCAACATCTTTTGCAACTTGTTTTATACTTTCTGCTGTTTGCTTTATTAATGTTGTATGTGTCTTTATATCACCATCAAGTTTAGATACCTCTGAAGTTATCTTATCATCTAATACTTCAAAATTAACATACATATCTTTTCTAACACTATCTAGTCCATTTTCTATGCTAGAGTTTATGTCATTATTTATATCAGCTAAACTACGTTTAAATTTACCTAATTCAATATATACATACTTATCATTTAAACTATCAAATACAGTTTTTATAACTCTAGCTTCTACATTCATTCCAATTCTAAAATCTCTAACTATTACAGTATCTCCTAAACCAACACTTTCAAGCTTATCAAGTCCTAAGTCTTTGTAATTAGTTGTCTTAGATAAGTCTATAAATTCAACTTTGTAATTTATATTAGGCATATCTTTTTTAGTTTCAGAAAAATATTTATTAGCTTTATTTCTAAGTGTTGTTATATCTTTTATAGCTTCATCCTCAGAATAGTCTATGGCTAAGACTTTAGGATGTGGATAGTTATTTATGTATTTGGATTGTATAAATCTTTCTGGGAGTACTATAGTTTCTTCTATAGATTCACCTTCTCCTACTTGTTTTTCAATCTTAGCAAATGGATATATTACTGTTACAACTTCACTTTCATCAATTTCTCTAATATAACCTGTAATATTCTTTTTATATGCTATTAATACATTGTTATTTTTACCTCTATCTTTATTTAGATATATATTAAAATTATCTCTTATTAACTTAGCACCATTACCATAAGTATCTGCTAAACTTCCTCTAGTACCTTTTATAGCTTCAAGTGCATTTACTCTAGCTAGATTATAAGTTGCAGTATGTTCGATATCTGAATACCCTTTAAATCTATGTTGATTAATACATTTACTTAACATATCATTAAAAGCTTGTTGACAAGTTGAATTAGTAGAAGTTACATTTTCAACAAAGTTATCTCTTAGATCGTAAGTTATATGTTGTGCTTTAACTTGTATAGTTCCATCAATCTCATTAGATACCCAATAAATTCTAAATAATTGTTCTCCTAGTTCTTCACTAGCTTTAGCTTTTATAATATTATGATTTACTATTTCATCAGATAAAAAAGAGTTCACTTTATAAGTCAACTCAAGTTCAAATATTCCATTGTCTTCTTCTGTAACTTTACAACTAATACAATCTCTAAGGACCCCCTCTCCATTATGTTCAAAATTTATTTCATCCTTCAAATATAACTTTGGGTACATTACAACACCACCCATCTAGGAATTATTTCTAATCTTGTAATATTACCAGTCCAACTAATGTTATTTCTACCTTCTTCTAGAATAGGAAAATCGGAGTACATTTTATTGTTTTGATTAGTTATAATACCATCTATAGTTTTATAACAGTTCATAATATCACTATCAACTTCTATTTCATCTTCTACACATTTTAAAATGAGATTTTGATTATTTATTTTAATAGTTATATCTCCACTTCCTACAACTTTAATATGAGGGCTTGAAGTTATGTAATTATTATGTATTATCTTAGGAGTTGTTAATATTATTTTATTTTCACCGTATACCACTCGCTTTAAAGGTTTACATAAAAATACAACTTGAAATTCACCAAGTTGCTCTATAACTTCTTCTATATCTAATTTATTAATACATGCTGCTTCATAATAATGTTCAGGATCATCACTAAGTATAAGTTTCTTAAAGTGAAAATTAGATTGTAGCCATCCCTTTATATCCCTAGCAACATCATTTATATTAACAAACTCACTATCAATACTACATTCAAGTTTCAATTCAAATAACTTGTAGTTTCCTTTGTCATTAAGAATAGGCTCATTCCTACCATCAACTTCAATTACTTCTATATTTCTTTCTGGACCTGAAAGTTGATTGGTTTTAGTTATTATAATGCCATAGTCGGCACTAGATTTATTATCATAAGTAAAATACTGCAAATCTTCTTTATTAACATAATATTGCACACTAGCACCTCCTACCCCATTATTGACTTTCTTTTAATTATAAATGCTAATTCGTTTGCTAATTCCTCTGTATCTTGTTTTCTTTCATTTACAAAATTCTCTATATTTAAATTGATATTTATTAGTTTTTCTTCTTTCTTATTTTTCTTTTCTTTGGTTTTATCTTTTTCTTGAAGTAAGATAATTTCCTTTTTTATTATATTCTCAGTTACAGAGTTTGCTATATCATTACTCCTAAATGCACTATATAAAGATTCCTGACTATTTAATGCCCTAGAATATGCATCGTTATTGAATGATAATGCTTTAGGTCCTTGAGATCTTTTAATAGTAGTTTCAGTTTTTGTTACATTTATTTTACCTGTTATAGATCTAGAATAAGCGCTCCTAATTCTATTCCAATCCGCAATTGCTTTAGATGCCATTCTACTAGTACTAGTTGTAACACCTCTATACATATCAGAAGCTGACCCCTTAGCATTAGAAGCCATCATTCTAGCAGATGTACTAACACCTTTATACATATCAGTACCAGCTTGTTTCGCTACTTGAGTCAATTTAGTAAATGATTGTTTTGCACCATTATACATGTTTGTAGATTCCTGTTGAATACTTTTATTAGCTCTCTTAAAGTCTGCATCTGTATCTGTTGCAACTTTAGAAGTATTAGTTTTTGCATCTTTTGCCATTTTATCAGTATTGCTTTTTACAGAACTAGCTGCTTGTTTTGTGTTGTTATTTGCACTAGTTGAAGCTTTCTTAGTATTCTTATCCACATCATTAGCTAGATTTTTTGTATTTGAATTAGCTTTATCTTTTGCATCTTTTGTATTCTTATCTACATCAGTGGCTAAGTCTTTTGTATTCTTAGATGCTTTATCTTTTGCGCTTTTGGTATTAGCATCAACTTTAGAACTCATATCTTTAGTAGCTTTATCAGCTTCATTAGACATATTATTCATATGATTTGTACTTTCTGTTCTAAGTTGATTTATAAGTGTAGCTCCATCAATACCCATACTATTAAGATTATTTAATATAGCATTTTTCATTTGTTGTGTATTCATAGATCCATCTAAACTTATACCGTTAAATATACCACTCCATGTTGAACCCATGCTAGTTAATTGTGTAAAAGTTTCCTGGTCCATACCTTGTAATTCAGCTACTACGTTATCAGCCATTTCACTAGCGCCTTGTTGACCTATTGTTTTAAACTGATTAAATACGTTTATAGCAGTTTGTTTAAATGCTTCACCTTCAATTAACATATTTTCATTTATTAGTTTCATGGCTTTATCTATATCTTGTTGGAGTGTATCCGCGCTAAATTTACCACTAGTAGCCATACTTTCTAAGTTAGCTGTAAACTTTTTAGTAGCTTGCTCATTATCCATCTTTGTAGTTATTCCTTCGAATAACACGGCCATACTATCAGATGTACCTCTTAAAATTGTAAGAGATTGTTCATCTAAGTTTTGCATGTTCTCTGTAAATATTTTAGCTATTTGACTAGCATTATCTCTTGTAAGATTAGGTAATTCTTGCATAGCTAAATCAAAAGTATTAACTACTCCCTGTAAATCTTGTTCAGTTGAATTTTTAATTTTTTCTAATGCACTAGACGTTTCTGCTACTAAATTACTCATTGCTTTTGCAGTATTATTCTCTACTTTGGCCCATCCTTCTTTTACTATATCATCAACCTTAGTAAACTCTCCTGTTAGAATAGCTCCTATAGCTTTTGCTGCAGTTGATATTATTATAATCATATTACCGAATGTAAGTTGAACTACTCCAGCTATAAACTCACAAATAGCACCTAATATTGTTCCAAACACTCCAAATTTATCTTGTAAAAAGTTTAGGGCATTTGCATTATCACCTATAACAGCTATCAACCCAACTGCAGCTGCAACCAATGCTCCTATTGCTACTGGTGTAGCAGTTATAGCTCCTGTTAATGCTAATGTGGCCGTTTTAGCCATACCAAATCCAGCTACCATATTTGGTAACATTGTAAGGAGAGTTCCTCCTATCATTAACATCGGACCAATAGCAGCAACTAATCCACCAATGGATATAATAAGTGTTTGAGTTCCTTCATCTAAATTATTAAACCATGTAAGAGCATTTGTTAACCACTCTACTATACCTTGAAATACAGGTATTAATCTTTCACCTATAACAATGCAAGCACCTTCAAAAGCAGATTTTAAATTATCTATAGCTCCTTTTAGGTTATCTTGCATAGTAGTTGCCATATCTTTGGCCTTACCTTCTGAGTTTGCTATAGCCTCTGTAAGTTTATCAAAATCACCTTCACTTGCATTTACAATAGCTGCCCAACCACTCATTGCTTCTTTACCAAATATAGTTGCTAATGCTTGCGCTTGTGTTGCTTGATCTAATCCTCCTAATGTACTTCTAAGATTCTCCATAGTGCCCATAAGATCTATTGAACCATCAGAATTTTTAACAAGTTCTACCCCATACTTTTCCATAGCAACTTTCATTTCTTTTGTAGGTTTTACTAAGTTAGTAAGTCCAGCTCTTAATGCTGTTCCTGCTTGTCCGCCCTTTATACCAGCATTTCCCATAAGTCCTATAGCTACAGATAAATCGTCCATTTCTATACCTAATGCACCAGCTACAGGTCCTACATACTTTAATGTTTCTCCCATAAGCTCAACACTAGTATTTGAGTTTGCGCAAGTAGCTGCCATTATATCAACAAACATTCCAGTATCTTTTGCTGTAAGTCCTAATCCTGTAAGACCATCTGTTACTATATCAGATGTTAAAGCTAAATCTGTTCCTCCTGCAGCTGCTAAATCAAGTATTCCTGGAAGACCGTTCATCATATCTTCTGTTTTCCAACCCATTTGTTATGTATAGGCTCTTTATCCTATACTCTTAAAGTTTCCTCTAAGTATCGGACTATCTCTTCACCCTCGACTTTACGTTAGGGTGTTCGGCGCTCGTGGGTGTATTATTGTTTGCAATAACTCAACACCTAGTCTCTAGACCTTCTATCTACTTTTATTTGCTTTCGATAGCTTGGTAATGGATTATCATATTTGCAATAAAAAAGAAGCTATATTAAGCTTCTAAAATATCTCTCTATATTGTTTTCTCTTTCTTTTGAGTAGTGGATATATTCCTTATACCATTCATAAAAATCTTTATTATGCTTACTAGAGTTACAACTCCTACAAGAAGGAATTATATTTCTTTTGGAGTACTCTCCACCTTTACTAAGAGGTATGAAATGGTCTTGAGTTAAATTGTTCATTTTTCTTCCACAGTAGGCACATTCATTATTAAAGAATTTTTTACATTCATTCCATTCTTTAGGTGTTAAACTCTTATCTAGTTTACTCTTTTGATACCTTCTTCTATTTTCTGAAATAACCCTTAACTCATTTATTTTGTCGGGATTGTTCTTTCTATAATCTTTATTCTTTTTATTTTCACATTGCTTACATACAGAATAGTATCCTCCGTTAGTTCTTTGCCTAAATTGTTTAATTTCTTTTATTTCTTCGCAATTGGTACATTTCTTTTCCATTAGTCTAAGTTCTTTTTTATTTCTAAATTCAGCTTCTAATTTAGTTTTCTTGTACCATTCTTTCTTAGCTTCAAGAACCTTCTCTTTATACTTCTCTCTATATTCTTTTGTTTCTTTTTTTCTACAATCCTTGCACCATGTTTTATATCCATCTTTACTATTTTTATCTTTATGAAATAATTCTAATTCTTTATATTCACCACATTTAGAGCATTTCTTCATTTTTCCCACCCCGCCATTTTTAATGTTACTTGAATTGTAACACAAAACGAGGTGATTGCAAACTTAGAGTTCCCATTTTCACCGAATGTTTTTTGCTAGCAATTTATCACTAGCCGGCCCGTTATCTTAAGCCATACCCATATAACTTAAAGCATCTGCTGCATCTCTCGCACTAAACTTTGTAGTAGCTCCCATATCTTTAGCCATATTTTCAAGCTTTTTCATATCTTCACTAGTTGCACCACTTATGGCTTGTACTTTACTCATTCCAGCTTGAAAATCTCCAGCAGTCTTTATAGATAAAGCTCCTACTCCAAGTAGAGGTACTGAAACAAACTTAGTAAGATTAGCTCCTGCACTTTTCATAACCCCACCTAGTGCTTCCATTTTTTGACCACTAGTAGCAGTATTATTATTAAATATATCTAACTGTTGGGTAGCTGTTTTTATTCCATTTTGAAATCCTTTTATATCTAAGTCCAAATACCCCATTGCAGTGCCTGCATTTATACTCATAGATTTCCTCCTTTCTCTAGAGCCATGTCTAGGAAAGTTCTTCTTGTTCCGTCTTCTTTAAGTCTTTTTTCATCAAATATAACTTTTGTATCTTTATCTTCTAGAGCTAATTGAATATGCAAGCATGCTTCATTAAAACAAAAAGCTGTATATGTATTTGTAATTCCTAAGATTTCAGAAGGGAGTTTATTATAATTCTTTGCTTGTGCTATTATTCTTAAGACTTTCTCTGAACGCACGAAATCGTTCTAACCTACTTGTATCTCCTATTGCATACTCTGCAATCATTGATTTCTGAACTTTATTTAACTCTAAACCTACAGATTTAAAATCATCAGCACTAGGCTCTATTAAAGCTTGTTTGTAAACTATTTCTGTAAATTGCTCTAAATTTTTAACAGCCCTTTCATACTCCTTACCTTTCATTTCATGACCTTTTTGTTTCTTATCAAGTATCTTTTGAACCTCTAATAAAAGAATATTAGGCAATACATCACATTGTACTAAATCAATTAATGATACTCTTTTTACCTTTACATTTAATACCGACATATCATCAAATCCAGGTATTTCTATAACTTCGTTTGCTTTTTTAGCTATCTGTTTTAATTCTTCTAAACTTGTTACTTGCATATTAATCCCTCCTTAAAATAAAAAAGATAGAGAATTTAATCTCTATCCTTAAGATCTACTTCTTTTTTTCTGTTTTTAATGGCTCAACTTCTTCATAAAAATCATAACCAAATGCTCTTACTCCACTTGGTAATACATCAACTATTTCTAAGGTATATGGTTTTTGACCTATAGCTGGTCTAGACTTAACCTTGTATTCATTAGAATAATATTCTCCATCCTTTAGGTTCACAGGTACATTTCCACCTTTACAGTTAGGGAATGTAAATTTAGCATATTCACCTGTTGCTCCATCATCTCCAACTATTTCAGAATATACTATAGTATCAAAAGCAGTTAAATTAGGTTTTGTACCTATTGCTGGAGGTTCGTACTTTTTGAACTTTCTTGTTTCTGGATCATATTCTATTGTTCCACCTTGTGCAACTTGCATAACTTCTGGTGACATAACATTATCTTTAAATGTTAAATCATATCCTAACATTAGATCTGGAACTTCCTTTTTAGCTATTAATTGATTTTTTATTATTAGTTCTTTTGCTTCACCCTCTTTAATAACTTCTTCTGTTTTTATTTCATCTGAAGTTTGAAAGGATAAAGTCTTCGGACTTAATTCCTTAGTAACTAACTGTACTAAGACTACGTCAGTTAATGGTAATTGTGTAAATTCATTAGCCATTTAATCTACCTTCTTTCATTTTTATTTTTCTATAGGTATAAGAAGTCATATATGCTTTTTTATCATCATCAATAATAGTAGGCATCGGTTCTATAACTCTACTTACCTTCTTAAAGTATCGCATTTCTTTTTTTAGTTTATCTGTATAACTGCCCATTAAGCTATAACTACCCATAGGATAATAAACTAATATTTCAACTATATCATTAATATAAGATGTTCCAGCTATATCACTTTCTCCATTTTCTTTTATAACTAAATAAGGACTTGAGCATGTTCCTTGGTGTTGACCAATAGAATATACATCAAATCCTTTTTCTTTCAAATATGTATACAATTCTGCAAACATAATATCACCTTATTTTAATATATTTGCTAATCCTCTTATTGCTTGAGGGCTTATCAAATCAATAGTTGGCTTAACTATTGCATACCGTTTTTCATTGCAAAATTCAAGGTATACACCATAACTAGCCCCATGACTTAACTCTACTCTAGCTACACTACCATGCCATTTCCAAGTACCATTAAGAGTTTGGTGAGCTTGGCCGCTTCGAGGTGTCCATTTATAATTGCTTTTTGCATGAGCTTCCATTTTCTTAGCTGTAGTATCTGCATATAAACCAACTGCCGCTTTAGTTTTAATTTCTCTTTCAGTTAGACCTTTCATAAGTCCGCTAGCATTAAATTTAAAACTCATTAACATTCCTCCAAGAGCATATCAAAGTAAATATTTAATCTATTTTGATTTCCTTTATCTTTTATTTTATACTTAACACTATCAAGTAAGAAATAATCATTTTCTTCTATCTTAATAGTTTCTTCATCATAAATAACCATTAAGAACTTTTGCTTACTTCTTTTGACTTCTCCTTTGTCTGTAGTAATAGCGCTTATCATATTATTTCCTTCATGATAAAAACCTTTTAAATTATCACATATACGGTCTTTTCCACCAGGCTCTCCAAACTCATTTTTAATATCTCTATAAATATCAACATAAGTTGGAAATTTATCTATTACCTTCTTAACTTTAGGTTTTATTTTATTTGCTATCATAAGATCCTGCTCCCATTAGGTTTATATTGCTTTGCTAATCTTAGCCAATAAGTAGATTTATTTGCTAACTGTAATCCTCCTGGTAATGCTATGCTATCATCTTCGGCTTTTAATAATAAACATTCATATGCAGTTTTATTTATATCACCTTGGTTTTTCTCTAAGTAATATGATAATTCTTCATCAGTAAAGAAGGGAGAAGATTCCTCCCTTAGTATTAGTTTAAGTTCTTGAATTTCTCCCATAATAGCACCTACTTTAATATTTGTATTAATTCTGCTTTTTTCATATCAGAATATCCTTCTATGCCTTTTTCTTTGGCAATAGCTTTTAATTCACCTACTTTTAGCTTTGAATAATCTATATTTTCTTGTAATTCTTGTTGTTTAAGCAACCTTCTTCTTCTATTAAATCCAGTTATACTCATACAAGCACCTATATCTTATGCTTAAATGCAACTATTCTTATGTTCTTATTTTCATATACTCTTGACCAGTTAGCTTCATTAGCTAATTCTGTATTAGATGGTGAAGATTTTGCAACAGAAGAATCTGTAAACTTTATACCTCTTGGATGTAGTAAGAAATGCTGTCTATTTATTAATATATCTTCTCCTGCTAATGAGTCTCTATCTGTTTCAGTAGGTACAGGAGCTTCTCCATTTCCTTCACCTATTGCGCCAGCACCAAATAAGTACGTAGTGTAAACTCCTCCTTCAAAAGGACATCCATCATCAACTATTACTTTTCTTCCTAAGTAAGATGGGAAATCTACCACACCTTGACTATTAGGTATATATTGTATTAAATTTTGCTTTTCTAATTCAGCAAACACAGTAGAATGCATAGCTACAGCTGTTAATTTATCTGATGCATCACCTAATTTAGTTTTAGCATCTATAAAAGAACTTCCATTTATTTTAGCTAAATCACCTTCTAAAGAAGATATATCATGTATATTTCCACTCATAGTTGAAGATGAAAATACACCTTTTAATATAGCTAATAATGTTTTTTGTCTTTGCTTTGCCCAGTATTCTGCTACCAAATCTCCTATAGCTTTCATAGGATCATCTCCACTTAATGCTTTTGCTAAATCGTTAACTGACCAAGCTTTACCTCTCATTAATAAAGCTGCAACGTCTTGACCTGCAGTTATTTTTCCTGGTGTTAACGCTCCATTATCATCTAATACCTCATCATCACCATTTAAGTCTTTCCAATATGGCATGTTTATTAATCTACCACCAGCTTTAGCTAGTGAATCTAATTCATTATCTCTTACTACTATTCCACATCTTACTAATGCAGATAATTCTGCAGTTCTTTCTATTACATATGGGTTAAATACCTCTGGCACTATTACATCAGCTATTCTTGTTGACATTACATATCACTCCTCTTATTTATTATTTTTTAATTGTTCTGCTAAGGCAGGATTTTCTTTTAATATTCTAGCTTGTTCTGTTAAGTTAAAGGTCTCTTTACTCCATGGATTTACTATGGAGTTCCCTTTTCTACCGAAATTTCCAATTCCACCAGTATTTCCTGGTATTTCTATATCAAATAAATAACTATCACTTTCTTTTAAGCTATTTAATTGATTTTCTAAACCATCCAATTTGCCGTCTTGATATTTTATACTATCCATATCAAGTAAAGCTTTCAGAGCCTTTGTATTCTTACATTTAGCATCTTTTAAAGCACTATCTAAGCTATAATTAAATTCTCTATCTGCTATTTCTTTATCTTTTTTTTTTAAAGTTTCCTTAAGTTCAGTTATTACAGTATTAAGACCTTCTACTTCACCAGCTTTCTTTCTTACAGCTTCTAAGTCTGTCTGAAGTTTCTCTACTTGACCTTTATATGCTTTCTTATCTTCATTAACTTGTTCAAATTTAGACTTAGGTATAAGATTACCATCATCAACCATTATCTTTTTATCTCCAAGCTTTTCTGTTACTTGTGAGTATAAATCATCACCTAACAATTCTTTTAAATCCATAGTTCCCTCCTATTTCTTAGTATCATTCAATAAAAAAAGAACTTACAAGAAGTCCTCTCCATATTCATCAAACCATTTATCAAGTTTTAAATTACTTGCTCCATATCTCCAAGCTCTAAGCTCTATTCCTATTTCTTCTAAGGACATAGGTATTTCTGGAATAGTTGTGCAAAGTCCATTAGGATGATCTAGTGGTACTTCATTTACTTTGAATAGTTGATCGTCTCTATCACTGCATGTAGGGCATGTCCTTCCATGAATACCAGCACTTACCCACCTTATTCCTGTAACATAAGGATTCTTTTCACAACTTCTTTTTTGAGCTTGTTGGAAAGCATGATTAATAGCAGTTCTAGCTAACCTTTGAGCATTATAATCTACTTTTTCACTAGCATTAGGATATACATTAGACCATTCCCAAGGTTTACTAGCTTTTGGATTAACATATATTTCTAAGTCTTTAGCTATTTCATAAGTAGTTTTCTTATTTGCTATACCTTCTGAAATGATATAATCTATGTCTTTATCAAACTTCTTAGTGTACTGCCATATCCTTTCAGATAAGCCTTTACGGTCTTTATATGCAGTTCCATGTAATATTTCATCCATAGCAGCTTTAGGTATCTTAGAAAACATACTCAAAAAAGTATCTTTCATGTTCAAGCTATATTGTTCATTTATTTGCATAAAAAAATCTAGCTGTACATTATTAGCTAGGTTTATTGATGTATCTATATTCTTTTTAACAATCTTTTCAACTTTATTATGAATACTCTTAATCTCTTTAGCTAGTTCCTTTTGCAGTTCTTCCAAGTATCTTTCTGTTAATGTTCCTGGATTAACTTTCTTAAGTTTCTTAGATAAATTCTTATACATATCATTGTATATTTGCTTTATCTGTTGTTCCTGCTTCTTAGCTAGATTAAGTTTCTTTCTCTGAGCTTCCTCACATAATCTGAGATAATCTTTACTGGCCATTATTTACTCGCCTCTTTAAATTCAACTTTAGTTCCGCAAAAGGGCAATAATTATAGTCAGGTTCCAAACAAAGCTCTTTGCAAGAAGGACAAGTAGCAATCGAATTATATTCATCAAGTTCAAATTCAACTAAATGTTCATTATTAACAATTGCTTTTCCTTCATAGCGTATATCCATTATTCATCATCCTCTAATATATTAGTTTCAAATTGACTAAAGCTATCTTCTAATAATTGTTTCTCTAGCTGTATCTGCTTTAATTCTTCATCAGCTATTTCATCAGTAGCATTAGCCCACTTTTTCATATATGACTTTCTACTCATAACTTGAGAATTAACTTGCTGCATATCCAATGTCTTTTCATTATCTTCATCTTCTTGCAATGGATATTGATTTTCTACAACTACATCAAATTTTTCTAAATTAGGTAATGTAGCTATTTTATAAACTTCTGCTATTTCAAGTATAGCTTTTATCATCCATTCAAGAGCAGGACCCCAAGCTTTCATCTTTTCCTCGCATCTAGTAATTAGTTGCCAGTATAAAGCCTTCATAGTTTTGCCAGATGTCATCATACCCTTTAAGTCTTGATTATTAATCATAGGTATATTTAAAACCTCATGCATATCTGATTTAATTCTATTAAGTGTATTCTCCATACGTTCATTGTAATTAAAGTCAGTTTCTACAGTGCCTATTTGAGCTTGTTTACCTTCTGCAGCAGCAGGATCAGTAGCAACATCCCAATAAGCTCCAGGTTTCAATTTAAAATGTTTACTAGCTTCACTATCTACGTCTATGCCATATATAGTTCTATTCATGCCTTTTCTAAGTGTATCTATATCTTCACTAGCTAGTTTGTTATAAGCCATACCATTATCAAGTATTTCTTCAACGTCACTTTCACCTTTTAGATCACCACTAAGTCCATCATTTAGTATTACATATGCAGGTATCCCAGATAGTTTTAAATCAACATCTTCTGCTAGTATATCAACTACATTTCCATAGCCATCATATATACCTTCATTTAGAATACATTTACCTTCGACCATCTCATACTTTTGTTTCCATATTCTTTGCTCCTGTTTTAACTTAGCTGCATTAAGTTGATGGAAAAATATTATCTTTTTAAGTTCGTCTACTCTATCTTCAAAAGGCTCATATACAAACTCTAAACTCGGTACAAACATAATTCTTATAGTCTTAGTTATTGTATCTGCATGAAGCTTAATAGCTATTCTCTTTCCTATAAAGCAATCCCTAGCACCTTTTATAAGTTTATCTTCAAATAGGTTTATCTTAAGAAGGTTTCTAATGTATTTATTAATTTCTTCTGCTTGATCCTGTAGGCTATCTTCTTCAACTTGAACAGTAAAAGTAGGAGCTTTCCCAAAGAGAAATCTAGCTTCTTCTTTGATTAACTTCTTAATATAATTAGTTTTCTTTTTAGTTGGAATATAGTCTTGTTCATCAATTATCCAATTTTGTCCTGGACCATCATATACTTCATAAAGCTTGATTATTTCATCCATTTCTTTTATGACTTCACTACCATATAGTCCACCAAGTTCAGCATTTATTATATTGTTCACATTTACACCTCCTATCTACTATTGTAAGTTCTCTTTAAGTCTGCTACTTCATAATCATCTAGACCATACCAAATGGCACTAAAACTATGTGGGTCTATGTTAAATTCATCATATATTATGTTTCCTTTTGCATCTGTAGCATAAGTTAGGTTTTTAAGCTCTTTTACTACATCTTTGCACGCATCAGAGCAATATATATTTCTAAATCTTTTAATTTTCTTTGTGTTTTGAAGTCTACTACCTGCAAACTTCTTACATTTTCTCATTCTAAAACCTTGTTGTTGGTAATATTTAATAGTTTTAGGTTCTGCACAATCTGCAGTTATTAACTTATCTTTATAATCAGCTATTTCAATTGCAGTTTTATCATCTGTCATTTTATTCTTATAATATTGCTTAAATATATATAAATCTTTATTAACATCATCTATAGCCATACTTATCAATGCATTGTATGAAGTTTCAAAACCAAAGTCCATACCATACCTATACCATCTACTTGATATTCCACCTACTTTATCCTGTACCCATTCATCAGGCATAGTTTTAAATTGTGGTAATACTCTTGTACCATTTACTCCATATCTTCCAAGTCTAGCAACTCTATACAAGTCACTATCATATGTTTTCATCTTTTCAAGCTCTTCTATATAGTCTTTTGGTAAATAGTAGTTATCATCACAAGTTGAATGATGATAATATGTATTATTTGTTATAACTACTCTTTTTTCATACAATTCATCATCATTTAACACAACATTGTCATTTTCCTCATCTATAAAATAATGAGAGTATGTCCAATTAGCTTTTTCAACTGGATTAGTGGAGCATATTATATGATTGGTATCGGTTAAATGTCTTAGACGTCCTCTTAGTTCTTTAAATGCTTCATATTTACATTCACTGCATTCTTCTAACCATACTATAGATACACCATTTATAGATTTAAGTTTAGCTGGTTTATCAAGTCCTTTAAAAATTATTTGAGAACCATTAGGGAATAATATCTTCATAGGAGAGCTTTTAAACTTTATTTCATCCTCTAGTCCCATAGCTGCAACTATATCTTCAAATAGTGAATAACAAGAATCTCTTATAGTGTCATATACTTCCCTTACAACTAAGCACTTTCTCTTTTCTTGTTGAAGCTTAAGTAATATCTTAGTAGCAACATGATAACTTTTTGAGCTACCGTATCCACCAACTAAAAAATAGTCTTTGTAGTTCCAGTCAAATATAAAGTCTTCAAAATGGTCATTTACTGCAAAACTAACTTCTTCCATTTTGTTCACTCGCCCTTACTACTTTAATAGTTATATTATTGTCTTTATCATCTCCACTAAATTTCTTAACTTCACCTTTAAGCTTTTCTATCCTTAGCTTTTGTTCTTCAGTTACTAAATCTAAGTTAGCATTAACCATATTATCATATTGCTTTATTAGTGATCTCAACTCTCCCATGGCTCTACTTTGAGCATTTAAGAAAGTAGCATTTCTATCCCAAGCAAATTGAAGTTCATACTCTGTTTCTTCTCCATGATCACTAGATTTCATTTTCTTAAGTTCTCTGGCCATATCATCTTTATCTCTTACATACATTATCTTTTGCGCTCTTATAATAGCTGCATACTGTATTGTTATTTGCTCCCAAAGTATATCTATTTGGCTTTTCTCAACTATATTTTCCATAAGTTCTAAGGTTTCTTCTGGTATATATTTAGAGAAAAATCCAAACTTCTCTGCATTTTTATTTCCCTTTGGTGCTCCATGACCTACTGCATTCTTATTTTTTAAGGGTGCACCCCCTTTATTTTTAGGTGCACCCTTATTTCTTTTTTCCTCTGCCCATTTATACCTCTTAATCCATGACTTTAAGGTGTTGATAGATATATTGTATTTCTCGCATATTTCCTTTTGTTTCAGTCCTTTGATATAATCTTTTTTTATATTTTCTTTTACACCTTCCATATCACCACCTCATTTGTTTGTTTTGTAAAATAAAAAAGAACCCTTCTAGAGAGTCCTTAGTTAATACCTCTTATATTACACTTGTTTCATTATATTATTTACACTATATATTTTATCTATAAGTTTTTTACTATATTCATAACCATCAGGCTTACACTTTGGAGTTGGTATATTTTTTATAATATCTTCTCTAGATGATAATGCAAATTGTATGATTCTACTATCAAAATTTTTACTTTTTAAAATTGGAATACTCTCCGTCCTATTAAGAACATCCCAGCTACCAATATTTAAAATATCATATCCTCTTCCATAACTTTCAAAGAAAAGCAAATCCCCATCATTATTAGGATATTTTTTATCCTGCAAATTATCTATTTGAATTTCATAATCTTCTAGCAGCCATATTCCTTCCCACATTAAATCAGTATTTTTAAAATTACTAAATAACCTCCATAAATTTTCTGCATAAATTGAAATCAATTTTATCATTTCTGCTGATACAGTGGGGTTATCTTTTATCAAATCTTCCTTTGACATATTTTTTTTAATATTTTTAATTTTATCTTTGACTAAATCCATATAAACTTTTATAGCTATTTTTTTAGATATTCTACAACATGTATTCTCTAAATGAGCCAATACATTATGAAACTCACTTTCCTTATGGTAACTTATATTTGATAAAGCCACTTCTTCAATAAGTTGGTCTATGGTTTTAAAATATAGAGTTCCATCAACTTTAATATCAGACTTCAATAATTCTAACAGGATATACAAAAAATTCACTCTAAATATTGAATGTGGCGCACCCCTATAATATGTAACTAGTATATTTATCAATTCTATCTGCCTTAATCTATCTGATTCTTTGATTCTTTTTATATATTCATCAGCTGCATGTAACATATGTTTACCTAATATATCCATCTTTATTATTAAACCTTTATCAGATTCTTCTTTTAACCTTTTTTTATATTTTAAAACTCTTTCGTCCCAGTGTTTTTTTTCTAATTCTCTTTCATTATTTTTTATATCTTTCTTAAGATCTATACACATACGATTGAACTTCATTTCAAAATCATTCAGATTTTTTATATCAATTTCTACAGAAAATGTATTTTTTATATTTTGAATAATTCTCCCCCTTTGAAATTCTAGAATTGATTCTGCACTTAATGCATATTTTAATTCTTCAAATTTATCCCTACAGTTATATTTATTTATATCTAAAATAGGTTTACTCCAATCAGTTATAGTTGCTGAATCATATATTTTTAATTCCCATCCATTACATAAAACTATCAATGGCACTTGAACCTCAGGATGAATAGCATACAAATGTGCTTGTAACAAGTCTCCATTACCCATATTCCTTTCATTCCCTGGTTTTGCTTCTATAATCCAAAATGATTTTAATCTAATGGTAGGAATATAATCAATTTGTATTTTTTTTCTTCCTATTCTATGAAATGGAGTATTTAATTTTAAACTCTTTTCTCTAATAATATCGTTAACAGTTCTTTTACTATATCCTAGTATATTTAACAGAGGTGCTATAAATTCTTCTCTAATATCTGATTCATTCCACATTGAAAAATCAGTTTTCTCCCAATAACTTATAAACCATTCTTCATTAGTATTAAAAAACATATTTAAACCTCGCTTTCAAGTATATAATTCTACTTATTTCGAGATTTTCCTTCTTTTTTTGTTTAATTTATTAAACTTAGGTATACTTACCATTTCTTTGTCTAATTCTCTTAGTTTATTGCTAGGTAATTCATGCACCATTTTTATAACTTCATTTGCATCCTTCCAAACCTTAGCCATTAATCTCACCCTTTTGTATTATTAAACAATAAAAAAGACCTATGAATAATCATAAGCCTTTCTTGATGTTGAATAAACCTAAAACAGAAACAAGTTTTAAGTCCCTATTTACCCTTAGAGACTATATAAGATTAGGTAAAAACATTTCTCATTTTTCATTAAGTTATATTATTAAAAGAGCAAGTTCAAGGAGTTGCACCTGGCATACTACTACTTGCATATTACCAGGTGGTGGGGATGTCCACCTGGTATGTTTGGGGAATATGTGAGGATTTATTATTTTACCACAATACTATTTTCTCACATATTAAAAATTAATATCGGTATAAAAAAGGGAATTATATTGCTAGCATATCAAATAAATTAGGCTCTTCTTCTTTGAATACTTTACTTCCAAATAGTTCTACTGCTATACTTTTTACAGCTTGATTTTTATATTTTCTTAGTGTTTTCTCATCATGGTATAATTCTAAGGCCATTTCAGTCCATCCCATTTCTTTAATATATCTAAATTCTATAATCTGCTTTCTTATAGGATTTAAGTTGTTTATAGCTTTATCTAATTGTTTTTTTAATCGCTTTTCTTTGTAAACTTCTATTTCTAAGTCTTGAACGTAAGCTACCATGTCTATAACTTCATTTTCAATTTGTCTACTTATGTTATATGTTTGTGATGTTCTTATATCATCATATCTTATAGCTCTTATGGCTACTTTTTTTCCTGCTTTTAAATTTTTAATGTCATATTCTAAATTTTCTATGTGGCTTCCCATTTCACTATAGTTATATAAAAGTTTTTCTGTAAATCTAAAACAACTCTTTTCTATATTTTCACTTTTCATAATATATCGCCCCCTATATTGATTCTATCGTCACTTCTACTCTTGGATTTTCTGAATAAAACTTTTTAGCTACTATTTCTACTATCTGAGTATCATCTTTGTATGCTATATCATTTAAGCTGTCTGCTATAAGCTTCACAACATTATCTATATCAGGCTTTTTAGATGGTCTTAATACATTTGCCTTCTTTTGTTCCTTAATCTTCTTAGAATCACTTTTAGCAATTTTATAGAATGCTTTAACAGTTAACCTTATATAACCTTCGAAATAGTGCTTTATTTGACTCCTATAAAGTAACTTTGTATAATCCTCATACATTCTAGTTCTATCTGTTGTATATGCTCTCCCAGTCTTTGTATTAAAACGTGGTCTTGCTTTTCCTTCTGGTTCTCCATCTATTGTAAAATCCACTTTCATATAAATCTCCTATATTAAACTTATTTGTTCTATAATCTCACTTTTATTCAATGAACTATTAAATTCTTTATAACCTATCCATTGGGTAGTCTCCCATATTCTAGCTGCATATAATTCTAATGCATATTTATAAGCTTCTTCATCTGTATTTATCCAAGATAACTCTTTTAAGCTATAGTGTTTTAATAGTTCTAATATATCTAGCTCTAGTAAATCCTTAGCCTGTTTTTCAACTTCTTTTTCCCATTCTTTTTCTTTAAACTCTCCACATTCAGTTACTACAGTAGTTTCATAGGTATATGTTATCTTATCTTTGCTTGATGATATTTCTACATGTCTTTTGGATCTTCCGATTCTATATTTACATCTTAGATTTTTCATAACAACCTCTTATCATATAGTTATCATTATCAATTTAATTGTGGTACTGCACTGATAATAATAACTTTTCATGTAAAATTATTGTTTTAATTATCTAACCCACTTCACAAATACATCCTTATTATCAATATATGGCTAGTGCTGTAACTAATTACAAACGGTATTCTATTTTTTATATTTCGTATCTATAATTTATTTATCTTTTGCAAATACTATTTACTAAAGGAGGTGAATCGATGAATTTAAAAAAATTAAGCGTTATATTCTCGATAATTTTAATTATCTTTGCAAGTAGTATCAATAATTCTTATGCTATTAAAACTATATCTCCCCCCCCCATTGACAATGAATATATAAAATCACTAGAAGTTATAGACAATTATATGTCCATCTTAGTTAAATCTGTTTATATAGAAAATCTTGATAAAGATCAAATTTCTAAAGATATTAAATTTATAGAAACATTAATTAATAATCTAACTATCAAAACTTCAAAGCTTGGTGAAAAAGACAATGATGTTATTTTATCCATGCAGATTATATTAGATTATTATAAAATATCTATCATAAATGTAAAAAAATTTATAAATGACAAAGATACTGATGCATTAATAAGTGCTACTACTTCTTTCTCACTAGGTTATAACTCTTCATCTGTTTTGAGAACAATTATAGGTAAAGCGAGTTAAAAATTTCTCGCTTTTTCTATAATCTGAATTATTGTTCAGTTCTCCTCTGGAGCTATACATATTTGATTATTATCATCTATAAATCACTTATCGTAACTTTCAGGAATAATTGTCATTCACTTTTTACTTTCTTTGTATAACACAATGTTGTTATTCCATAACCCATTTTTATATACATGAATATCATAATACTTTAATAACTACTTGCTACCCCCTTCTTTATATACTTCATTCAGCATCTTAACTATTGCTACTAATCCATTAATCCAAGTAATGTGTAGCATTTTACTATATCTGTTGCTGCTAGCTTCTTTAAGTCATGCTTTTCTATAGTTATTCCGTTGTATCTATCTACAAATGAGTATTTACAAGCGATATCTATTTGCTCTTTAAATTGTCTTTTAAGCTCTGTAATTAGTTCATTTTTCTTTATCAACTTAAGATTAGCAGTAGCTATTTTTATGTAATCTTCATTAAGCTCTTCATTTTTAGTTACTTGCTCATTTAATGAATTTTCAAGTTCTTTTATTCTTTTCCTTAACTCAATAGTTTCTTTATTTTTATCTATTATGATATTCTCAAACTCTCTTGATTTCTTTTTTAACACACCTATTCTATTCTCTGCTAATGCATTTTTATTTACTAATTCTTCACATCTATTTCTTAGACCGCTTATAACTATTGCATCTGCTGCTGCATCACTTTCAAGTGTAATTATTTTATCTTCTTTTGCATCTAAATCTCTTTCTAACTTAGCTACTATTCCTTCATGTTTTTTCTTAGTTATTATCATTTGTTATTTCCCCCTAATATTATTTTTCTAAATAAGTTTTTTCCAGATACTCTATCTCAAATGTATTAAAATCTTTTCTATGTTTTCTCCATATGATCTCATGTCTTCTTACATGAGCTTCAAACTTAGGTAACTCAAATATAGACTGTATAGTTGTCTTTTTATCTTCCTCTATTATCCTGTTAAATTCTTTTTGATTTTGATATTTCCAAAAGTCTAGATTTATATCCGGTGCTATAGGTTGCAACGCACTATCTTTTATTTCTTGTTTAAACACTCTAATCTCCTCCTTTGTTCCTCCGCAATATATCTATCTAAAATTTGACTAGCAGCAACTGTAACTTCATTTCTTCCAAACTGTATAAAAAGTTCTTCTACAGCTTCCCTTAATAATTCCATAAGCTCAACCTATTAGAACCTTTCATAGTTCTTTTGCATTTTGTGTTCATATGCACACTCTAATTGCTCTATATTAAATCCTAAACTATATACTAATTCTAAAAATAAAGGTACTAGGTAGTTAATAAGTTGATTTCTAGCTTGATTCTTACTTCCACTTAGAGTTGTTATTCTATATGCTAACTTGTTAAAAGTAGTATCTGGAGCTGTTGTCTGTATTTCTAAATTTTCAAATATCATATCTACATTTAATATATTTGAAACATTTCCTAGGTGGGCTAAGAAATCTGCACACTCTTCTATTAAGTGATCTTTATTCACTTTTTCATCACTCCACCACTTATGTACCATACTTGCTTGTAATATTTCTCCTAATTCACTTTGTAGAGCTAATATAAGCCAATATGGTACACAAAAGCTATCTTTTTGATAGTTATATCCTTTAACCTTTGATAGATGCTCTAAGAACTTCTCTTGTTCCTTTTTTACATAACTTAAATCTATAATCATATTATCAATCTCCCTTAGTATTATCTTTTGTTAATTCTTCCTCAGCTATTTTTATAGCTGTTAATATATCATAGCCATCTTCTTTCCATAGCCTTTTAGAAAGTTCTAATAATTCATTTATTCTTGATAGCTCCATATCTATTAACCAGCCTTGTTTATAGTTTTTAAATAAGAACTTATAGACCCCCTTGGTATACCTAACATCATTGATATTTCTTTGTATTTGAATCCTTTCTCTTTTAGAGATATTACTTTCAACCTTCTCTCTTCATTTTTTTCTTTTATTATTATTTCTTTTTGTTTACGATCTATATAATCTACACCACTTTCAATTGAAGTTAGTTTTTCTCTAATTTTATTTAACTTTCTCCCTGCTGTAGGTTGACTTGTCTTTAAAACATTAGCTATTTGTCGTTGACTATATCCACTTTTTCTAAGTTTTAATACTAGCTTTTCTTCTTCATCCAATATTTTGTATAGTTCTTTTATATTTTGCATAAATTCAATTTCTTCAAATCCATACTCTATATCTTCTAATGTATCTCCAACTGTAATTTCCTTATTCTCATTATTATTTATTGTCTTATCTAAAGATATCACTGGATTATCATAGTGTTTTTTTACATATCTAGCTATATATTTACTCATATATCCTCTTATACAAACTACTGCTAATGTACCAAATGATCCCTTACTTTCATCGTATATCCTCGCAGCTTTAAATAGCCCTATGCATCCTTCTTGATATAAGTCTTCTATAAGTTCTGGATATCTAGATTTAAATGCTCCATACCATTTATTTAGTACAAACCCTACGATGTTTATATTTTCATTAACTAATTGATTTACATATTCCTTTGTATTCATTTGTTTTCCCCTTTTTCTATTTCTCTTTTGATTTTATCTGCAAATATTGCTATAAGTTCTCTATCTTTAGGAGCCGTATAGTTTTTATACAACTCCCTTTGTTCTTGTAAATATTCATCTAATGTTTTCTGCTCCATTAATAACCTACCTAATTAAACTTTTCTCTTTGAGCTTTTTCTATTATTGCTTCTAGTTCATCCTCACTATATTGCATAAATGTTTGATCAAAATTGGCAAATTTATTTGAAGGTATTGAATAATTAGTATTGTTTTGGTTGACACTAGCCTTATAATCATTTTTTAAAGCTGATATTAGTAATCCCATAGCATCTCTAGTGTTCGGGTTACCTTTTACATATTCCAGCTTCTCAATTAAATAATTAATATCTTTTCTAGTAGCTATAAAAGTGTTAGCTACTCTTTTTATATCATTTTCTTCTAGATTAAAATATTTTCTTATTTCTTCTATAACCACCACCAGCTCTTTTTGTGTTACGTTATTGTGGTTGTTATTATTATTGTTATTGTTATTGTTATTGTTATTCCCCCCGTCACGATTTACGTCACGTAGTTCGTCACATTCAGTATTAATGTAGTTATCAAATATTTCTCTTATTTTTTTATTTTCAACCTTACTTCCAACTAACTTTACAAGTTCCATATCTTTTATTTTTGAAAGTTCATTTTTTACACAGTTTTCAATTGGTGTTCCTGCTCTTGGAAAATTATACTTACCCCAATTTTTTATAGCCAATTCCCTAGTTTCAGGGTTATACTTTATTATCTTATGATGATTTTCAAATCTATCCATTAAAGCATTTACACTTTCTATTGAGTATCCAATTTCAAATGCTATTTGTTTCTTAGTTATCTGATAAATACCTATTTGAGTTGTCTTAGGGTTAGTTATCAAATATAAGTAAAATAATTTATCTTCTGGTGTCATTTCTTCTATCACTCTAGGATCTTGCCAAAATGTAACATGCACTGGTCTATATAATGCCATCTATATCACCTACTTATCTTTCGTTACTAAATATTATTGTTAGGATTAGAAGTGGTAATGTGTAGAATACCACCACTTCTTTTATGAATCCCATTAGTTAATCTCTTCCAAAGTTACTTGTCCTTCTTGTATCTCAACTTCTACGAAATCTGTATCTATAACTATATTGTTTATGTCTTTTGGCTCATATTTAGAAAGTAAATCTAATATTTCATCCACTTCCTCGTATTTAAGTTCTTTTAAGTTATAACCATTACTATCACAAAACTCTTCCATCTTGCTTATATCTTTAGGTTTTTCATAATCGTATAAACCTTTCATGCTAGCTAACTTCATTATTCCTTGTTTTTGTCCTGCTGTGGCATATCCAACTTTAACCTCTTTTTCTGGTAGCTTTTCAGTTCTTCCCATTTCTTCTTGTTGATACAGTCCTCTTAGTTCATTAGGGAAAGCTTCTCTTAGTGCTTGTGATTGAGCTACTTTCCTTATCATAGTCGCTCCTTTACTTGACCACATACTATTTAAAGTTCCATCATTTTTCTTTTGAGCATATTCTTCAAAACTAACTAATGCTTTTGTAGGATAATCTTTATCTTTTAAGTAAACTTCACACCATCCACCTACTAATTCCTCACCCGGTAGCTTTAAAGCTCCTTCTCTTTCTTGTATTTGCCCACTTTTATCTAATATAACTATTCCTGCTTTCATTCCATTAAAGTTAGGATTTTCTGATGCTCTCTTTATAAAAACATCTTTTCCTACTATTATTTGTGCAGGTTGACTTCCAAACTTAACTAGATAAGCATCCCTTACAAAAGGGTTAAGTTTTTGAGCCTTACATAGTTCTATAAACATTAATACATCTTGATCTGTAGCTTTACTATTACCACTAGTAAGATAATTTCTTACTGTATCTGCTGTTAATACTTGTCCACCATCCATTTTATATTCTGCTAGTGCTAATGCACTTGTTTTAGCTTGTACAACTTCTCTACTCATTAGTTACTACCTCCATATTTTCTATATTAAATTTAAGCGCATCTACTATCCCTTTTTCATAATCATCATAAGGATTTTTAAATCCATTTATTGTTTCATCTAAATCTTTAATGAAATCATTTATATTCCAATCTTCTCTATGCTTTCTTATACAAAACCCTAATGCTTCTATTTGGCCATCTCTAAAATCTTCTGATTTTCCCAAAGTTAATTGTAAGCTTGTTCTTAAAGTTTCTAATTTTTCTATCATCATATAACCTCTTTTGTGTTATAATATAATCAGTTTTTTATTTTTATTTTGGCCTTTTATAAGGCTCTTTTTTTATATCTGTACATCTACTGGCCTACTGTTATGCAGTTCTTCCATTTCTATAGCAAATTCTATTTCATCAATTTCTTCTTCTAAATCTTTATATTTCTTATATGCTTGTTTCTTTAGTCTTTCTTTATCTTCTGCAAACATATTCCTATCATCTCTTAGCCTATAACTTAATGCTAAGTACTCTAGGTAAGCATCTTTCCTTATTTGCGATAACTTCTCAAGCATTTTATACCTCCTATCTTGTAAAACCCTTAATTTTGCCATCTTTAACTATAAAAGCTAGTCCATTTTCTTTATAAAACTTATTAGCTATTTCTAAAGATAAATTTTTTATATCAACAACCTTCACCCTATTAACCCTCCTTATACTTTTCACCTACATACGGCCACCATTTCTTACCCACTTTTCATATGACAATCTATCTATTCTACATTCTCTACCAACATATGTAATTACGAATGAGTTATTTTTTATTGCATATTTTACTAATGATCTTACATAACTCTCCGATGCTTTTATATATTCTTTAAACTGTTTTACAGTCATATATTCTCTTGGTGCAAAATCAGATGTATCTCTAAATAATTTCATAACTTCTACTACATCATCTCTTTCTGATATAGCTTCTAACAGCGAATTTCTATCTATATTTCTAACTATTAACCTCTGCATTTCTGTTGCCATAATGTCCTCCTTTATTTATATGCCATACTTTATAGCCATATCTTTTACAATCGCTACATAACCTTCTATAAGTTTTTTATCTTCTTGGATAACATCAAGATTGTTAAGCTTATCTATTTTTGATTTGCTAACACCTTCAAGTGCCATTCTTCTACGTTTATTAGTTAGCCTAATGTCTAGATTTACACCAAACCTTTTATTTAGCAGCTCATAGCTCTCTTTTCTTAAAAGATTTATATGTTCACATCCACCCTGCTTTATTGCTATTTTATTTATTAAATTTTGTGTATCTCTTCTCCAACTTGCAGTATTTAAACTAACAACATCTTTTATTGATTTAACTTCTTCCTGTGCTTGTGATGCTATCTTATTAGCTCTTAGTGCGTTACTATTGATTTGATTAAGTTGTTGTTTCATAGATTTCATTTGTTGCATTTGGTATATTATTATATCCTCCATACACTGAGGTTGTTGCTCTTTTACTTGCTTTCTCATTGCAAAGTATTCTCTTCTAAACTTCTTTCTTAATTCTTTTGCTTTATCAGTTCTCATTAATCCAACTAATGCTATGTAACCTTGCTCTGAAAGTAAATAGCAATATTTTTGTCTATTACTAGTTATAAATCCTAAATGGGTAGCACTCATTTTAAACTCTTCATCCATTAAGTTTAAAATATCTATTCCTTCTTCAAATTCATCTGCATTCTCATTTATTAATCTGTTTATTTCACCAAGTTCTACTTCGTGTATTTCAGCTATCGTCTTAACTAGTACAACTTTTTCTCCTTTTCCAAACCCACCTTCTATAACTGGTATTTCTTTACCTAAGAATTCTTGAACTCCAGTTACTTCTATTTCTGTTTGGACTGCTGCTAAACTTGTCATTTTTTCCCTCCTTTGTTTAAGTATATAAATCTTATATAGGTAAAATATAAATCAGTAGTATAATCTATTCACAAAATGCGAATCACTTAGTTAAAAAAATTTCTCTTATATTAAAATTAAATATATCTTCTAACAAAAGAGCTTCTCTTACTGTGAATTTTCTTTTTCCATTTTCTTTATCGCAGTAAGCTCCTATTGAAAGTCCAAGTCTTTCCGCTACTTGTTTTTGAGTAAGTTCATTTTTTACTCTCTCTGATTTTAATATATTTTTCTTCATGTACTCACCTCTATTCTCGTTTTGCGACTTTCTATATCATTAGTATAATTCCCATTTTGCGAACTGTCAATACATTTTATGAAAAAAATTCTAAATTTGCGAATTTAATACTCATTGTGAGTATTTTAGTATATTATATAGGCATATAGGAGGTGAATAACATGACATTTATTGAAGATAAATTAATATTTGCCAATAGGTTGCGTCAAGAACGAGAAAAATTAGGATTAATGCAAAAGGAAATGGCCCAAAAACTAGATATTCCTTCAAATACTTATAATGGGTATGAAACAGGAAAAAGAAGCCCTAATTTAGAAGTTGCAAAACATATTTCTGATGTATTGGATGTATCAGTAGATTATCTCCTTGGAAGAACAGATGAAAGAAACTTAAATAAAGAAAAACCGAAGTTAGATAAGGGAATAAAAACAATAGCAGCACATAAAGTAAATATTAATGAAGATTTACCAGATGAAGCTATTGAAAAAATAAATGATTATATTAAAATGGTTGAAATGATGTATAAAAATAAAGACAAATAATATGTTGAGCAGATTAACTGCTCTTTTATTTAAAGTATTTATCGAACATTCATTTCGTTTTTATCAATTTTAGGGGGAACTATGAATAAATTAGAAAGGTTATATGACTTAGCTCAAAGGAATGATGTTAATATACATTTCTTCGACTTAAAACATTTAAATCTATTAGGAGTAAATATAGAAAAAGATAATCTGCCACATATGATATTTTTAGACCATTCATTAAAGCAGAATAACAAACTACATTTAGAAATATTAGCACATGAGTTGGGGCATTACTTCTCTACTATAGGAAATAATATAGATAATAGTTATAATTACAGATGCAAGTTAAATCAAAATAAAATAGAAAATAAAGCTAATGGATGGGCTTATGAATACTTAATATGTGAAAAAGAATTAATTAAAGCAATAAATAAAAATATAACTACACTTACTGATCTAGCTGACTACTTTGAAGTGAGTGTAGAGTTTTTTATTAAAAGGCTTAAATATCTAGCACTAAAAAAACAAATGCTAGAGTTAGATAAAAATAGATATTTAATACTAACTAACTTACCAAACTTATATATATATGAAGATATAGGAGGTCACCATGTCGATTAAATCAACATTTATAAGAAAAAGGGGAAATAACTATAATGTGTATATGGAATATATAAATGAAGAAGGAAAAACTAAGCAAAAAAGTATAGCTATGTATAAAAATAAAAAAGATGCTCAAAAGCATCTAATAGATTTACAATCTGCTATTAATAATAATAAAATCTCTGTTCCATCTGAAATAACATTTGTAGATAGGTGTTTACAGTACTATACTGATAAGTCTAATGACTACTCGCCTACTACTTTAAAAAGGGCTAAGTTAGCAATTAATAAGTATGTTGAGCCATTTTTTAAAAACACAAAGCTATTAGATGTAAATGCTAGTATATACCAAAAATTTATAAATCATATGTATTCAAATGATTTAAAGGTTAGTACAATAAAAGAAATAATTAATAAAACAGATGCAACTCTTCATGAATGTTATAGACTTCGTGAAATTAGCGAAAATATACCTGATTTTATCATACACCCTAAAAGGTTTGATAATAGTAATAAGGATGTTTACTCTATTGATGAAGCTAGAAAAATACTTGAAGAAGTTAAGGATCACTCTTTACTAGAACTTCCTTTGAATTTATTTTTATTAGCTGGAATGAGATTTGGAGAGATTGCAGGTCTATTATGGGAAGATGTTGATTTTGAGAATAATACTTTGCATATAAAGAATAATTTAGTCTATGTAGATAAGAAATACCATCTTAGAAATACTAAAACTAAAAATAGTACTAGGGTTATATCTGTTCCAGATAAGATTATATCTTTATTAAAAAAGGAAAAAAGAAGGCAAAATATTCTTAAGCTACAAGGTTTATTGAATAATGAATTTGATGTGGTGTGTATAAATACTAAATATAGATATTTAAATAGCGAATCTTTTCTAACATCTTACAAAAAGTTTTTAGAAAGAATAAATGTGAGATATATTAGACCACATTCATTAAGACACTCTCATGCTACTTTACTAATTTTAGCTGGTACCGATATGAAAACTGTATCTGAAAGATTAGGTCATACAGATATAAAAATGACTATGAATACTTACTCTCATGTTCTTAAAGAAATGGATAAAACTGCATCTGAAAATATAGAAAAAGTGCTTTTATAATGTCAGTCTACTGTCAGTTTAATACTCTTTGTCAGTTTACTGTCAGTAAAAATGTAATTGGTATAAAATGGTAAGTATAGTAATTTCAATACCTCTGCTTACCCACTTTATTCAAAAAATAAAAAAAAGAACTTCTCGAACAAGTCCTAGATAACTTTAAACTATCTAGTATTTTTAATATTTATACGGTTTATTATAGTTTTCTGTCTAGTCTTTTGTCTAGTCTTTTTGACTTATCCATGACTAACTGACAAATTTAATTTTACAATAAATAGTTGTATAATTCAACATAAATAAAATTTAATTTTTTATATTTTAGGTTTATATTATTCATGATAATATTGATAACTTAATAATATTATAGACTCATATTTATGTATCACTATTCATAGATTTATTATATGCTTGTTTAAAAATTTAAAGTTAGTTGGTGATATATTGAGATTATTAAGAACCTATAAAAAGTCTTTAAAATTAGAAGTACTAACAAGTTTACTTTTAATTTTAGCTACTATGTGTGCTCTTTTTATGTACAATACTCCTTTAAGAAGTATTTATGAGTTTATATTTAAAGATATTTGTATAGTAAATAATTTTTCATTTCATATGTTTGTAAATGATTTTTTAATGGCTATTTTTTTTCTAGTAGCAGGTCTTGAGATAAAACACGAAATACTTTATGGAAATTTATCCTCTTTTAAAAAGGCATCTTTTCCAGTTATAGCTTCTATCGGCGGTGTTATTGTTCCCGCAGCTATATTTATATATTTAAATAAAAACACTGCTTTTTTAAGTGGATTTTGTATACCTATATCTACAGACATAGCCTTTGCAGTAGGTATATTTTTACTATTTTCTAAAAAACTTAATCCATCACTTAAAGTATTTTTACTTTCCCTAGCAGTCGTGGATGATTTGATTTCTATACTAGCTATAGGTGTAGTTTACTCATTGGATATAAATTTAATCTATTTATCTATAGCACTTTCAATTGTACTTTTGCTTATTATAGCAAATAAAGTATTTAATATTTACAGCATATATTATTACCTTGTATCTGGTTTGTTTTTGTGGTATTTCATTTATTTAAGTGGAGTTCACTGTACAATAAGTGGGATATTATTAGCTCTCACAATTCCTTCACGTAATAATAATGGATACAATACCTTAGAACGACTTCAAAGGATTTTAGTTCCTTTTAATAGTTTATTTATAATACCACTTTTCGCATTTGCTAATACAGGTATTTCTATTACTTCCAGTATAGGTACTTCTGATACGAATTCTTTAGTCTATGGTATAATTTTAGGACTTTGTTTAGGGAAACCTTTAGGAATAGTGCTTTTTAGTTTTATTGGTTGTACTTTTAGAATTTCTGAAAAGCCTTCTAGTATAAGTTGGTTGTCTGTATTTTTGGTATCATTAATTGCAGGTGTTGGTTTTACAATGTCTATCTTTGTATCTGAAGTTGCATTTATAAATAATATGATTTTAATTGATATTTCAAAAAGAGCTATATTGATATCTTCTTGTATATCCATATTATCTAGTATAGCTGTAATAAGCTTTTTTGATATTAGATTTAAACTTATGCTTAAAAACAAAAGCTCCTTAGTAAATAAATATTACATATCATAATAAAAGGTGTTATCTCTATTATTTGCTGAGATAACACCTTTTTTATTTACAATTTAGCCTTTTCATTAACTAAAGCCACTTCTTTTATGGCTTCAACTACTCCGTTGTCATCATTAGATTTAGCTATGAATCTTGCATTAGACTTCACTTTATCTTTAGCATTCTCCATTGCAAAACTATAATATGCAGATGCCATCATTTCTAAATCATTCATATTATCGCCAAATACCATAGTTTCATCATATTTTATATTAAATTTATTTTTAATTATTTCTATTCCATTTTTCTTATTTCCACCATATCTACATATATCAATAGAAAATCTCCCAGATATAGTTACCATAAACTCATTATTTAAAATTTTAAGTTTCTCGCGATTTTTATTAATATCACTTGGTTTTCCAAAAACCGTAACTTTTATAATATTATCCTTTATTTTCATAATATCTTTAGTATATTTTATATTAAGCCCCCATAGAATCCCTATGAACTTAGCAACTTTACTTTCGCTGTATATAATATCTTTTCCACAATAAAGTGTATTGTGCTTAAAAAATTTTCTTACAACTATTGCTATATTTTTTAACTTATCTTTTTGTATATAGTTCTCAAAAATAACTTTACCTTTATATTCTATATAGTTTCCATTGTTTGCTGCAAATACAATATCTTCATCTATATCTTTAAATACTTTCTTTAGAGAAAATATATCTCTTCCACTTATCGCTGTAAATATTATATTATCTTCTTTTAATTGTTTTAATATCGTATAAAATTCGTTGTTTATCTTTTTCTTTGAATTTAATAAGGTTCCATCCATATCAGATGCAATTAATTTTATCATCTGTACCTCCTAAAATTTCTAATCCTTATAATTTAACATAAAATCTACCTATGTATAAATCATATACCCCTATTAACTTTTTTAAAACTAAAAATACTTCCTAGTAAACATACTAGAAAGTATTATAATACATATTTTTTTGAACTTTTTAATAATCTATCTAATAATAACTTATAAAAAATACTTAACATCTATTATTACTTTAATTTTATTTGAAAAGTATCTATTTTTTTAATAAAATTTTATTATTTTTTAAGGCCTTTATCAATTTCAATACAAAGTATCCAATAAATAATATACTATATATACTTAATTTTAATATATCAACTTTATCATCATTTAAAATTGAAAGTACTATATGTACATAAACTAATACATAAAATGGATAAGCCCATCTTTGTAACTTTTTCCACTCTAAATACTGCATTTTAACTCTTACTTTTTTGAGAGACGTTATAAACAATGGAATCATTATTATAAATGCTATTAAACCAACAATTAAATATATAATATAAAGTGTAGTTATAGGCTTATAATTAAGTAATTTCACTATAAAACGTACTAAATACATTATACAATGAGGAAATATTAGTATAGATCCTAAAATCGCAGCCTCTGCTCTTATTCCTAACAATTTTTTCGTTATTTTCCACCTTGGGTTAAGTGCTCCTGCAAACATTACTAATATAAAAAATGCTATTGAAAAATTCCCCTTCATAGATGCTTTTTCAAATTCACCTATAAATCCTTGTAATTTTATATCTGAGGTTAATCTAAATATTTCATAAATTACTGTTGATGTGGCTATTATTGAAGCTATTAAATAAAATAACCTCGAATGTTTTCTTATGCTAGATGTAAAAATTAGCGCTAAAGCCACTATAAAAATTAATGAATAAACTAATCGCATATTAATTCTCCTTTTCATTTCATATTGATAATCATTATTATATTTTAGCATTAATACCTTGTCAATAATTTTAATTAGAATTCTTATAAAATAGCATGTGGAAAAATTTAGGAATCATCAAATTGTAAAATTTCTTTAGGTTTTAACTACTTAAATTTAATCTATATAGTTTTAATTTTATTCATATAAATTTTCTAAATGTATATACTCTACTATAGATATCTTTTCCTAATCCCAACCTTACTTATGATAAAAGTATTGCATAACATATTTATAAATTTATATGAATTATAAAAAATTAATATTAAAATGAGTTATTAATGTATGGCTCAAAAGGGGGAATATTTATGGATAATCAAAACAATTTTAAGCCATTTATTCCTGCTAATAAAATAGTTCCTGAGTTTACTGTTACATCAATAGTTCTTGGGGGCTTATTAGCTGTAATATTTGGTGCTGCAAATGCTTATCTAGGTCTTAGAGTTGGTATGACAGTTAGTGCATCAATCCCTGCTGCTGTTATATCAATGGGAGTTTTAAGGGTTATATTGAAAAGAGATTCTATACTAGAAAATAATATAGTGCAAACAATAGGTTCAGCTGGAGAATCTTTGGCCGCTGGTGCTATATTTACATTACCTGCTATGTTTATATGGATGAAAGATTGGGGACTTGGAAGTCCAAGCTTAATTAAAATTGCAATCATAGCTTTATGTGGTGGTATACTTGGAGTATTATTTATGATACCTCTAAGAAAAGCACTTATTGTAAAAGAACATGGTGTATTACCTTATCCAGAAGGTACTGCTTGTGCAGAAGTTTTACTTGCTGGAGAAGAAGGTGGATCTAAAGCATCTATAGTATTTGCTGGTCTTGGTATAGCTGGTTTATACAAATTTATAGGTGATGGTTTAAAACTATTCCCAACAGAAATTGAATGGGAAATACCTGGGTATCATAATGGAGCCTTTGGTATAGACGTATTACCTGCATTACTTGGAGTTGGATATATATGTGGATTTAAGATATCTGGATATATGTTTGCTGGTGCTATAGTTGGTTGGATAGCATTAATTCCACTAATATCATTATTTGGTGCCAATATGACACTTTATCCTGCTACAGTTCCTATAACTGAACTAGGATTTTGGGATATATGGGATAATTACATAAGATATATTGGTGCAGGAGCTGTTGCTTGTGGAGGTATTATTAGTTTAATAAAATCACTGCCTCTTATAATAGATACATTTAGAAAAGCTATGAAGGATTATTCTAATTTAGATAAATCTGAAAGTTCACTTAGAACTGATCAAGATATGTCTATGAAGGTTGTTTTATTTGGATCTTTATTAGTAGTTATAGCCATATGGCTAGTTCCTTCTATTCCAGTTAATTTAGTTGGAGCACTTTTAGTTGCTGTATTTGGTTTCTTCTTTGCAACAGTATCTTCAAGACTTGTTGGTATAGTTGGAAGTAGTAATAACCCAGTTTCTGGTATGGCTATTGCTACACTTTTAATAAGTACTATAGTATTAAAATCAACAGGACTTGTTGGCCAAGATGGTATGATGGGTGCTATAGCTATAGGTTCTGTAATATGTATTATAGCTGCAATTGCTGGAGATGCTTCTCAGGACTTAAAAACAGGTTATATTGTTGGTGCAACTCCTAAGAAACAACAATATGGAGAGCTTATAGGTGTATTAATTTCTGCTATAACTATAGGTGCAGTATTATACTTACTAAATGCAGCTTGGGGATTTGGTTCAAAAGAAATACCAGCACCACAAGCTACTCTTATGAAACTAGTTGTTGAAGGTGTTATGGAGGGAAATCTTCCTTGGACTTTAATATTTGCTGGTGCAGGAATAGCTGTTGCTGTTGAAATAATAGGAATACCTGTACTACCATTTGCAGTTGGACTATATCTTCCAATACATTTAAGTGCTGGCGTAATGGTTGGTGGTATTATTAGATTATTCTTTGAAAAGAGAAAGAAAGTATCTGAAGATGATAGAAAAGAACAAATTGATAGAGGTATATTATATACTTCAGGTCTAATAGCAGGTGAAGGTCTAATTGGGGTATTACTTGCTATATTTGCAATAATAAATGTTGGAGAATCAACACTTGCTGATACTATAAACCTTTCTACTTCTGTTAATTTAGGTCAAATAGGTTCTATTATAGCATTTATCATACTAATAATTACACTATTTAAGTTTACTATCTCCTATAAAGATAAAAGGAGTAAAACATCATAGAATATAAAAAATCTATAAACATATACTTAAGTAGGAGAAATTTTCTCCTACTTATTTCTTTAATTATAAATAAGTTGCTTATTCTAAATTTGTAGGAGTGGTATTATGAAAAAAAATGATAAAAATTACTTAGACTTTATTCCTATCAAAAACTCAAAAATAACTTGGTCTGAGGATAACTTTGGGATAGTTACATTAGAAATCACGAGAAAAGGATTATTTGATAAGATTGCTCAAAATTTATTTAAAGTCCCAAAAAGTAGTTCCATAAAGTTAGACAAACTAGGAAGCTGTGTATGGAAAAATATAGATGGTGAAAGTTCTATATACGATATATCTAAATATGTTAAAGCTTCATTTGGAAAAGACTGTGAGCCATTATATGAAAGATTGATTACATATTTTACTATACTTAAAGATAATAAATTTATTTCTTTAAAAAAGGATGGTAGATAATGGATATTATTATATACATATTATTATTTGCAATTGCAACAATAATTATTTATACTTGGGGAATTATAAAAGAAAGAAATAAACCTAATGATTTACTAGACTTACTTTATAATAAATCTTACAAAGCTGTTATGAAAGCTTTTAAAACTAAAAATACTTTATCTAAAAAAGATATTGAAAATGAAATTTTAAATCTAAAAGCATCTTTATTTTACTCTAAAGACAAGTTAGTTATAAAAGATCCTTCTCATATATCTAAAATACTTATTGGAAAAATGCTTAAAGATGGTGTTATAGAAAAAACTACTAACGGATATAGCTTAAAATAGTTAAAACTATATTTGATTTAAAATTATATTCTGAAAAATATTTTTAATTTAACTAAAAAATGAGCTATTTAAAATAGCTCATTTTTATATGTATAACTCTAATTTACTTTTAAACACTAACCTATTATTTTAATAATCCTTTGTTAACCCCTTTATAAAGTATTATAAAACTTATTAAAAATGATATACTTGCTACTAAAAAGGCAACTACTATAGATGAATATTTCATAATAATTCCTGATATAAGAGTCCCTCCCATTATACCTAATGTCATAAGTGTTGATGTTAATCCATTTATTTTACCTAAATATTCTTGGTCTGTGACTTTAGTTATAAGCGCCATTACATATCCACTAAGTATTCCACCAAGTATATTATCTATAAATTGAAGGCTCATAGTAAATACTGGGTTTATTGAATATCCTTCAAAAAATACTGTTATAGCAAACACTCCTATAAGACTATATAATATTTTCATATTCATATATTTAGATATGACTAAATATAGTCCACCCCCAACTATTACTCCCACTCCTGCTATCCCTGAAAAGAACTGATAAAACTCTTTGCTAAGGCCTAACCTCTCCGTTACTAAGAATATATCTAGGTTATTAGCTATTCCCATAGCAAAGGCTACTGTTAAAAATATTTTAGATAACAACTTTAGTATCTCTTTTTCATTTAAATATTTAAAAGTTAACTTAATATCTTCACGTATACCGCTACTCTCTATTTTTTCAAAACTCTTATTAGGTAATGTTAATAATAATAAAATGGATACTAAAAACAATCCTGATAATATTATTAATGTTTTACCTATTCCAAAATTAAAGTAAAAGTAAGATCCTATAAATGGTCCTATAACAAAAAATCCAGAGCTTAAAAGTTGATTTATTCCAACTGCATTTTCTATATATTCTTCATCTATATATTCCTTAAAATATTTTTGTGATGCAGGATATGAAAATTGTGTAACACTAGCAGAAACTAATACTGCTAAAAATATAGCTATTATATATCCTTTAGATATCGCTAAGCCTAGTATTATAAATGATATAAAACTAAATAAATCTCCACATATCATTAGTTTTTTAGGATTATACTTATCAGCTATTATTCCTCCTATAAAAGTAAGTAAAAACATTGGTAAAAACTCTATAAAATTAAGTGATGATATTGCTAATGGATCACTATTTGTTATATCCATTATAAAAAACATTATAGCTATATTTCTTATCCATATAGCCATTTGCTGTATTATATCTGTTATAAGTATTGTTAAAAATACTTTATTTTTAATTAGATTCAAAATATATACCTCCTAAGATCTATTGATGAATTTATTCTAATGTGTGGTTCTACTATATAATCAACTATGATTTAGACTTTTAATAAAATTTCTACAAAATATTTTTCATCGTTATTCTTTTTAGGTATATAAAAGCCACACTTTATAAATACCTCATTATTTTCTTTTTTGTTAAAGTGTTTACTAAGCCTTAGTAAATAATCATTTAGTTCATCAGAATTCCCATAAAATTTTACACAAATAAAATCTCCACTAATTTCTCTATGTATTAAATTTAAGTTCTTATCCATATACTTTTTTATTATACTAATATTTTTCTCATCTTCTTTTATAAGAATATTACTTTCATCTTCTTCTATACCTTTGCCATTATTCAAATTGTACATAGTGTAGTAACATTCTTCATTCATACATTCTAATACTTCATCTATGCACCTTATATACTCTTTATTAAAGTCTTTTTCTAATATTTTATCTAAATTTATTAAATAAAAACTGTATGTATCTCTGTATACTTTAATATTATTAAAGTCATATTCATTTTCAAAATTTATTACAATATCTAATATTTCGTTCCATTTTTTTAATTGTTTTTGTTTTCTTTTTAAGGACTCTATCTTTTCTTCTATTAGTTTTTCTTGCTTATTTACTAATTCTTTATATTTATACAGTTCTTCACTTTCTATAGTTTCTTTTATATCAGCTAAAGATATATCTAGGTCCTTAGTAGCTAGGATTAAATTTAACTGATCAATATGTTCTTGTGAGTAATATCTATATCCATTTGACTTATTTATATCTGGCTTTAAGAGTCCCATCTTGTCATAATATCTTAAAGTATCTTTGCTTATATTAAAAATTTTACTAACTTGACCTGTTAAAAGTTTCATATTTATCACCTCAAAATAATTATAAACTATGGTGTAAGACCACAGTCTATACTAATTTTGAATATTATATTACCTAAATTTATTCCTAAGCTTAAATAATTTACCTCATACTGTATAAAAATATATATAATACGTGTATAATGTAATTTACAAGATATGTAAAGGAGTTAAAAATGAACACATTTGAAAAATTAGACTTAAATGAAAACCTAATAAAAGGACTTAAAGAACAAAATATAACTTCTCCAACAGAAGTTCAATCTTTAACTATAAAAGATATATTAGATAATAAAGACTTATTAGTAAGCGCTCAAACGGGTAGTGGAAAAACTTTAGCTTACTTACTTCCTATGTTTGAAAAAATAGACACTACGAAAAGAGAAACACAAGTGTTAATACTTGCACCTACTCACGAATTAGTTATGCAAATAACTGAACAAGCTAAAATTTTGTCAAAGAATTCTAATATGAATGTTACTGCTTTTTCTATAATAGGTGAAGTAAATATTCAAAAGCAAATAAAAAATATAAAAACTATAAAACCTCATATAGTAGTTGGTACTTGTGGTAGAGTTTTAGACTTAATTAAGCAAAAAAAACTTAAAGCACATACTATAAAAACTATAATACTTGATGAAGTTGATAGTTTACTTAGTGGTAAAAATGAAGAAGTTGTTGAAAATATAATAAAGACTACATTAAGAGATAGACAACTTTTAGGATTTTCAGCTAGTTTAAATGAAAATACTATAAGTATGTGTGATTACTTAATGAAAGATATGAAAATGATTAAAACTAAAGATACATTAATAATAAATCCTAATATAAATCATATGTATTTATATGGAGATAGAAGAGAAAAATTTACATTACTTAGAAAATCCCTAGCTTCTGCTAATCCAAGTAGAGCTATCGTGTTTGTCAATGATGAAGATAGTATAGAGGTTATAACTGAAAAACTTAATTACCATAGCTATAAAGCTGTTTGTATATCTGGTAAAATGACTAAAGAAGATAGAAAAAATGCACTTAGTGCTTTTAGAAGTGGTAAAGTTCGTATTTTAGTATCTTCTGATCTTTCTGCTAGAGGATTAGATATAGTCGAGGTTAGTCATGTATTTAACTTAGACTTCCCACCTAGTAAAAATGAATATATACATAGATGTGGTAGAAGTGCTAGAGGAAATAGAAAAGGAACTGCAATATCTATAATAACTAATCAAAATTTATCTACTATAAGAGATTATAGAAGAGATTTTAAAATAGATATGAAAGCTGTTGAGTTAAAAAATGGCAAGTTTGTAGAAATTGATTTTGATAAGATGAAAAAAGAAGCTAGAAAAAAATCTAAAGAAAATGAAGCTAAAAAAGAAGAAAAAGTAAGTAAAAATAAAAAAGTAGATAAGTATGAACATAAAAAATCTACAAATAATAAATTTAATAAGAAAAAATAGTCAAAAGACGGTGTCGTGAAATATGACACCGTCTTTTATAATTATCTTTGAATTTTCTTAGTTATTATTTTAAATTAATTTGATACTACTATTCAAAGAAAACACTTGAATACTCTACTACTCCGCTTGTACCTTTAAATTTCTCTTCATCTAATACTAAAACTTTAAAAACATCATCTGGAACTTCAAATGGTGGTTTTATATCAAATTCACTAGCATTTATAAATCCAAACTTTAAATAGTAGTTAGGATGTCCTAATACTACTATAGATGTATATCCTAGATTTTTAGCTTTTTCTATAGCCTTATTTATTAGTGTGCTTCCTACACCTTTCTTTTGATACTCTGGTAGTACTGAAACTGGAGCTAATGCTAAAGATTCTCTAGATTCGTTTTTGTTTTTTATTTTTATTTTAGTAAGCAAAGAATAACCTACTATTTCTTCATTTACTTCGGCTAATAGAGCTAATTCTTTTACATATTCTTTACTATTTCTTAATCTATTAACTAAGTTATGCTCATCTTTATCACTAAACTCTTCATTTTTAAAACTTCCCTTTACTACATTTTCTACTATATTATAATCTTTTTCTAGTTCACATCTTATATTTATCATTATATTTTACTCCTTTAGATCGCTTTTTATCATTTAATTATCCCATATGTATTAGTAGTTTTCAATTATTCTGTTTGTACTATTTTATTCTTTATAATATATGATTTTTATTTTAATAAAAAAAGACTTAAGAATTTTCTTAAGTCTTTTTTTAAGTATTTATATTATTTTTCATATCTATTTTTTACATCATTATAAACTTCTTCGCTAACTTTATAAGTTCTTTTATTTATAGATATCTTGTACTCATTAGTGTCTACTATTTCATAAAACTCTACATTAGAACCTGGGTAAACTACTACTCCTGTTCCACTAATATTATTAAAGAAAAACATTATTTATCCCCCCTTTATCTCTCTATTATATTATTCAACATATTTATATATATTCCTCTTTTAAATATTTTTAATGTTTAGTTCTTCTTTTTTATAATCAAAATTTATTTAACAAAAAAGACAGGTATTTAAACCTGTCTTTATATATGTTAAGCACTTGCTAGCTTATCTGTGTTGTTGTAGTTATATATTAAGTCTATAAGCCTTCCGCTTATATTTACAGCTATTAAAGACCAAAATATATCATATGCAGATAGATATGACAAAGATAATATAAGTATAACTACATCACTTATCATATAAATCTTACCTATTTTTAAAGATGTAATCTTAGAAATCACCAATGCTAAAGCATCATCTCCACCAGCTGCTGCACCTTCTCTAACTATTATACCAACTCCTACACCTACAAATAAACCGGATAATATAGTCCCTAGTAGCTTGCTTTCAAGAACTGGTATTATAGGTCCTATTCCTTCAAATATAGAATAAAACACTGAGAAGCTAATTGTTGCAACTAATGAATACATTAAAAACTTCTTTCCAAAGAACTTATAACCTACTGCAAATAAACTAAGATCTATTAATATATTTGCCATAGATAAATCCACATTGAAAACATTCTTTAGCAGTAGTAAAACTCCTAACACTCCACCTTCAGTTATATTGTTTTGATAATTTAGATTAAATATTCCAAATGACAATATCATTGCCCCTAACAATATTAACATTATTTTTTTTACATTCGTCCGCCTATCCATAAATATCCCTTCCTATATTTTTATAATTTATTAGTCAGCTCCCCTGACTTAATATCATTATATATATTTTAAATTATTTTGTATAGTGTGAATTTTAAAACTAAATATTATATAAGATTGACAATATTTTTTCAAGGGATTTTTGGAGTTTTTTTTATAAACTTTTAAATCTTTTGAAGATACTAGTATTTCCAAGGGTTACATGTGTATTATTTTTTTCCTATTCTTATATTAAATTTTTTTTAGTTTAGTATATATAATTTTGAGTTTATAAAAATTTTTGTTTTATTTAGTTTTACTAAACATAAAAAAGGAGATATTTTAGCATAAATATCTCCTTTTTTATTATTTTATAATATATATAACTTAAGATAATTATATAACTAAACATATGATTACTTAAAATTTCATAGAATCTATAACATCATCTATATGATCTGTTGCTTTTTTTATAGCGCCTAATCTTTCTTCTTCTGTATAACCTGTTCCATCTACTAATAAATCTTCAAATTTTTTAATTCCCATAAATTTAGCTATATCTTCTATATAGTTCACTCCTTTGTTAAAAGCAGGCTTTAATATCCAAGGTACATGAGCGCCCGATGATTGAATATAAATCATTGTTCTAGGTTTATCATCAAGTAGACCTTTAGGCTTTTTATTTTCATCACTAAAACTTATAGTTTTTTTATCTTGAATAATACAGTCTATATATTCTTTAAGTGGTGCTGGAAATGATAAACTCCACATTGGTGCTGCTATAACATATACATTTGCACTGATAAATTGATCACATAGTTTTCTAATTTTTTGTATTTCTTTTCTATCTTTATCATCTAACTTTCTTGAATTTTCTTCACTTACTATGCAGTTTCTTTTTTCAAAGTATTGATACTCAAGTCTTGGTATATGTTCTTTATATAAATCAATTTCTTCAACAACAAAACCTTTATTTCTTTCTAAAAATCTATTTATAAATTTTCTTGCTACTGTTTTGCTTGATGATAAATTTTCAGGTTTTGAGTTTACACTTATATATAATAACTTTTTCATAATAACTCCCTTTCTTTATATAATTATTATTATTTTTAGTAACAATTATATTTTTATACTATCTTTATACTCAAATAACTTTTACATCTATATAATTATCTCTATTTCTATACCTTAAATAAATACTAATTATATTATGCTTCTTTTTCTTACAAACATAATATATTCTTTCAAATTTAAAGAAGCTTAAATTTAACCTTAAATAAACCTTAATAAAAACTTACTTTATTATATAACTTGTAAATTAGTTGTAAATTCTATTTTTAATTTAAATATATATGATACAATAAAGTTCAAGTTTATATTAAGGGAGATGATAAAATGAAGATAAATAAAACTATAATCATATGTGTTATATCTGTTTTAATATGTATTTTTATAGGGTCAAAAATTTTAAATAAACAAAAAAACATAGATTTGGATGATATTAATGTTTCTAAATATATAAATATTGTTGATAAAGCTAGTGAAAATAAAGTTCAAGTAAATTGGAAATACGTATGTTCTATAGTAAGTGTTTTAAACAATAATAATCAAAACAAGGTAGACGATAGTGAAATATTTAAAATTTCAAATATGTTTATAAAAGAAAATTCAGGTAAATATTATATAAATTCTCTAGAAAGTGTTATTAAGAAATTAAACTTAGATAAGGAAAAGACCTCTTTAGTATATAAATATATAGATGATTTAAAGCATTATAGTTTAACACCTAATAAAACTTCACCAAATACTAAATATATGAATTTTATAAATGATATAAAAGAAGTTGCAATAGATAATTATGAAAAGTATAAAGTATTACCATCTATAACTATAGCTCAAGCAATATTAGAATCTAATTGGGGTGAATCTAGACTCTCTTCAGATTTTAATAATTACTTTGGTATAAAGGCTGATACTAATTGGAATGGGGAATCTGTATTTCTTGAAACTAATGAATTTTATAATAATACTATAAATGATAAATTTAGAAAATATAAAAATAAATACGATTCTATTCGTGATCATGGCAAGTTTTTATATGAAAACAAGAGATATAAAAATAATGGAGTGTTTTCTGCAAAAACATATATCCCTCAAGCGATTGCTTTACAAAATGCTGGTTACTCTACTATAGAAGATTCAAATGGTAAAAAAGTCTATGCACAATACTTAATAAATTTAATTAAACAATATAATCTTCAATTAATAGATAATGAAGTTGCAGTTAAAAAAAAATAAATAATTATACATTTTCTAATGTAAGCTCTATAAAGTTTTGATGCATTGGTAAATATGTATTAAAAATAAAAGGAGTACTTCTAAATAATTTTTAATTACTAGATTTACTCCTTTTATTTTTAATATAATTATTTAATGATATAAAATCTAATACATACAAAATAAATTGCTTAAGTATTTTTACTTAAATAAGATTTAGCATATTCTATATCTTGATATATAAATCTATGTTTTATGTTAGCACTTTTAAAGTTACATATTTTAAATACTAACTGTATAAAATGTCCAAGACAAAATGCTGTTATTAAAGTTCCTATACCTACTGGTTCACCTAATAAGTAGCCAAGTATTAAAGCACTAATTTCCATAGTTCCTCTTACTACCTTTATAGGCTTTTTAGTTATCTTTTGAAAAGCGATCATCATACCATCTCTGGGTCCACTGCCAAGTCCACTTCCTAAATATAAAACCATTCCAAACCCCATAAGAGTCATTCCTATTATAAGCATTACTATGCCAAATACTAAATTATTAGAAACTGGTATTAGGCCACTAAACAATATGATATCTAAAAATATTCCTATAAATATCATATTTAATACAGTTCCCCAACCAATTTTTTCACCTAGTATGACATCTATTATAACTAATATAAGCCCTACTGCTATTGTAGCAGTTCCGATTGTTATTCCTATTTTATTAGCTATACCTTGGTGAAGTACATCCCATGGTGATAGTCCTAGTTTAGCATTTACCATAAATGCTATACCCATAGCACAAAACCATAATCCTAAAAATAATCTAATAAGTTTTTTTAATATTGTACTCAAATTTCTTCCTCCCTAATATATGTAATACAAATTGATTAAATCAAAACTATTTATTATTAATACTTTAATCTTCTCACCTCGTTACATTTATTAATTGAAACTATTATAATATAAATTCAGTTATTTATATATACTAATACACTAGTTTTTATATTTAATATAATATTTATATACTTTACTATTAATAAAATTTCACTTTATTGTATGCTAATATATATTTAAATTTATATATTTAAATTTTAATATATTAAATACCAGTTAAATCAATGCTTTATCTATATTTTTTATAATAATTGGTCGAATTTTGTAGATTGATATATAACATTTAAATGTTAAATCTAAGTTAAATAAAAAAAAAGTGTTGTCAATATATAATAATGGGAATATAATGACTATATAAATAAATAAGTCTCCCTGAGGGGGAGTAGCTTTCACACTTTGTGATAATCAATCGTCATGTCGGATAATATCCCGGTTGATTAGCAAGTACATAACTTGTTAGCAAGACCTTCAGAATAAATTTACGTTTAATAATTTATTCATGAGGTCTTTTTTATTTGCCAAAAAAAGCAAATGGAGGTATGTTAATGTTTTACAAAAAAAATATTGAAAAAGTCTTAAATGAGCTAGATTCTAGCTTACAAGGTCTTACACAGGAGGAGTTTGACAAGAAGCTCTCTAAGCATGGCTATAATGAACTAAAAGAAAAGGAAAAAACTTCTGTTTTTAAATTGTTTTTAGAAACATTTAAAGATCCATTAGTTATTATTCTTTTAGTAGCAGCTCTAGTTCAAATATTCTTAGGTGAAGCAATTGAATCAGTTATAATATTTGCAGTTTTAATACTAAACTCTATATTATCAGTTGTTCAAACCCAAAAAGCTGAAGGTTCACTTGATAGTTTAAAAAAATTATCAGTTCCTACTGCTAAAGTTATAAGAAATGGCATAAAGATTACTGTAGATTCAAGAGAACTAGTTCCTGGAGATGTAGTTATCCTAGAGGCCGGCGACTACGTCCCAGCAGATGGTAGAGTTATAGAATCTCAAAGCCTTAAGGTTGTTGAGGGAATGTTAACTGGTGAAAGTGAACCTGTACTAAAACATGAAAATATGATAGAAGAAGAAGTTGCCCTTGGCGATCAAAAAAATATGGTATTTAGTGGCTCAATGGTAGTATATGGTAGAGGTGTTTATGTTGTTACATCTACAGCTATGAATACTGAAATGGGTAAGATAGCACATATGCTAGATAATGCAGGAAATAAGCAAACACCACTTCAGGTTAAATTAGATGAATTTGGTAAAAAACTTGGAATTGGTATAGTAGGTTTAGCAGCTCTTATATTTGCTATTCAGCTTTTAAGAAATGCAAGTGTTATTGATTCATTTATGTTCTCAGTTGCCATTGCAGTTGCTGCAATACCAGAAGCATTATCTTCTATAGTTACTATAGTTTTAGCAGTTGGAACTAACACTATGGCTAAAAAACAAGCTATAATAAGAAAACTTCCAGCAGTTGAAACGCTAGGTTCTACAAGTGTCATATGCACTGATAAAACTGGTACTTTAACTCAAAACAAAATGACTGTTGTAGATACTTATATGTATGGTTCTACTTCTAAAGTACTTGCTGATAATGTTGATGGTGAGATTGCTTTAACTAATAATATTTCACTTAATGAGTCTTCTTTAATACTTTGCGCAAGTCTTTGTAACGATTCAGATATAACTAGCGAAGGTGTTGAAATTGGTGACCCAACAGAAATAGCACTTATGAACTATGCTAATAAAAATGAATTTGACTACAAATCTATAAGAGAAAAATACGAAAGAGTTGGAGAATTACCTTTTGATAGTGATAGAAAATTAATGTCTACTATTAATAAAATAGATGGTGACTTAGTAATGTTTACTAAAGGTGCCCCTGATATTGTGTTTAGTAGATGTAATTATTCACTTGAAGATGGAGAGGTAGTTTCTATAACTGATGAAATAATAGAAGATTATAAGAAAAAAAATGAAGAGTTTTCAAATAAAGCTCTTAGAGTTTTAGCTTTTGCAACTAAGAAAGTTAATGATACTAATTTAGATATAAGTGATGAAAATAATCTTACTTTAATAGGTCTTACTGCAATGATAGACCCTCCTAGAGAAGAAGTTTATGATGCAGTTAAAAATGCTAAAAATTCTGGTATAAAAACTGTTATGATAACAGGAGACCATAAAACTACTGCTGCTGCCATTGCTAAAGATATTGGCATAATGGAGGCTGATGATATAGCTTTAACTGGTAAAGAGCTTGATTTATTAAGTGATAAAGAGTTAGATGAAAAATTAGAACATATATCAGTTTATGCTAGAGTTTCACCAGAAAATAAAATAAGAATAGTAAAAGCATGGCAAAGAAAAGGTAAAGTATGTGCTATGACTGGTGATGGCGTTAATGATGCTCCTGCACTTAAGCAAGCAGATATAGGTATAGGTATGGGTAGTGGTACTGAAGTTGCTAAAGATGCATCTGCTATGGTGTTAGTTGATGATAACTTTGCTAGTATCGTAAATGCTGTTGAAGTTGGTAGAACAGTTTATACTAACATAAAAAAATCTATAACTTATTTATTTTCAGGTAATCTAGGTGGAATAATAGCTATACTATTTTCTGTATTTGCTAACTTACCTAATCCATTTACAACTATACAATTACTATTTATAAACTTAGTTACAGATTCCCTACCAGCAATTGCTCTTGGACTTGAACAGCCTGAAAAGTCTGTTATGAAAAATCCTCCAAGAGATATTAATGAAAAAATATTATCAAAAGATACTTTAAAATCTGTATTAACTAGAGGTTCTATTATTGGTCTAGTTACTATAATAGCTCAATATATTGGTCTTAAAACTTCACCTGAAATGGGAGTAGCTATGGCCTTCTCAACTTTAACATTATCTAGAATAATACAGACTTTTGCATCAAGATCAAACACTGAAACTATATTTAAGATCGGATTTAAATCTAATAAATATGCATTAGGTGCTGTTGTTACTTGCTTAGGTATGTTTTCACTTACACTACTTCCATTTATGAGAGATATTTTCTCAATACCAAATAATTACAACTTTACAAGCTTTATAACTTGTTTAGTATTAGCAATTATTAGTACATTGCTAATGGAAGGAACTAAATTTATAACGAAAAAATAGCTTACTATATCTTGCTTAATAAACAACTACCCTTTTTGTCTATAAGTCTATCTATTGTATAGTTAAGCAAGATGTTTTAAATAAATTATTTGTCTAAGGTTTATAACCTTAGACAAACTTATATTATATACTACATATATAGTATCTAACAAATCTCATTAATTAAAATAATGTATTAAATTTAAAATGTTTAGGAGGAAAAAATGAGTAATTTAGATTCAGACCCCGGGAACTTGATCCCACAATTAGTTTTAATAGTAATACTTACAAGTATTAATGCATTCTTTGCTTCAGCAGAAATGGCTATAGTTTCTGTTAACAAATCAAAAATCAAATCTTTAAGCGATGAAGGTAATAAAAAAGCAATCTTACTTCAAAGGCTTATAGCAGAACCTAGTAACTTCTTATCTACTATACAAATTGGTATAACACTAGCTGGTTTTTTCTCAAGTGCATCTGCTGCTACTGGGTTATCTAGCTATTTAGAGACAGTATTAATTCCATTAAACCTTCCATATACTAGTGAAATATCTATGATAAGTATAACTTTATTATTATCATACTTTACACTAGTTTTTGGTGAATTAGTACCTAAGAGAATAGCTCTTAAAAAAGCTGAAAGTATAGCACTATTTTCTGTAAAGCCAGTTTATCTTATATCTATAATCGCTAAACCCTTTATAAAAATACTTTCTATGTCCACTTCTCTAGTTTTAAAGTTAACTAAAAATAATGACGTTGATATAGAAGAAAAAATATCTGAAGAAGAATTAAGGTCACTTATAATACAATCTCAAGAAGATGGCTGTATAGAATATGATGAAAAGCAAATGATATATAAAGTATTTGACTTTAATGATAAGTTGGCTAAAGAAATAATGACTCCAAGAAGTGATACTTTTTTAATAGATATAGATGATGATATAAATACTATATTAGATGAAATATGTGATCTTAATTATTCAAGGATACCAGTTTTCAAAGATGATATAGATAATATAGTAGGTGTATTGTATATTAAAGATCTATTTAATGAAGCCAGAAAAGTAGGATTTGAAAATGTTAAATTAGAAAACCTTCTTCATGAACCTTATTTTGTTCCAGAAATTAAAAGAACTAATGAACTATTTAAGGTTTTAAAAGAAAAAAAAATACATCTTTCTTTATTATTTGATGAGTATGGAGGCTTTAGTGGAATAGTTACATTAGAAGACTTAATAGAAGAAATTGTCGGTGATATAGAAGATGAATATGATTTAGAAGAAAAACCTATAAAAAAAATTGATGATAATAATTATATAGTCAAAGGTTCTCTATCTATAAATGATTTTAATGAAGAATTTGAACTTGATTTAGATGAAGGAGATTATGATACTTTAAATGGTTATTTAATAACTAATTTAGATGAAATTCCTGATGAAAATACAGAGCTTTTAATAAATGATATTAAGTTTACTATTCTAAAAGTTGAAAATAGAAGAATTCAAGATATTAAAATTCATTTTGATAATATATTTCATGAGGTTGATAATTAAAATTTCTATATAAAAGTGAGCTATCTTTATATAAAGATAGCTCATTTTATGTTATAAAATATGATTTTAAAATCCGTAGTTTTCATTTATATAGTTAAGCATTTGATCACCTAATGTCACATAATAGTATATAGTGTATAAATAATCAGAAAAAACTAATTTGCTTGATTCTGGATCATCTTTTAAAAGTCCATCTATCAATATTAATTGATCTCGTAAAAGTGCTTGATATACAGATGATAGTATTTGCAGTTGATCTGCAACAAATATATCTGGCTGAGAATCTTTATATATACTTTTATGTCTTTCTAGATTATTAGATACCCCTTGTAATTGATTCATATATGATGTTATTTGTGGTTTTAGTATCCCACTTTTTTCCTTTATAGTTTGAGTATTTATATCTATAGTTCTCATATTGTCTCTTATCATTTTGATTTCTCTAAATATATTAGCAAGAGCTTCCTTGTCTTGCAGGTCTTGTACTACTACAGGCACTGTGCTTATTTTATTTTCAATAGCATATATTTTGTTTGTAAAAATACCTAAACAAAGTAGTATACTAGCTATAGTTAATATTACTTTAGTGGGCTTATTTTTCATTAAAATTCTCCTTTTACTAAGTTGTTGTATATTTATATTATCTACAGTACAACTATTATTATTCTTTGTATAATTAAAAATACATTGCTATTTTATATAATTTTTTTAATCAAATCATTTATAAAAATAAAAAAAACTATAGTTATCACTATAGTTTTTTATTTCCATTTTTCTAATACTTCTATCATAAATTTAGCTACATCTATCTTATATATTTCTTTTAAATTGTCTCCTTTAAATACATCTCTTGACTTTCCATATGCTACTATTTCTCCATTGTTAACTAAACATACATCATCACTAAAAAAATGTACTAAATTTAAGTCATGAAGTACTCCAATTACTATTTTATTTTTTTCTTTAGCCCAAGTAGATAGATGCTTTAGTAACTCTATTTGATACTTTAAATCTAAGTGGTTAGTTGGTTCATCAAGAAGTATTACATCTGGATCCTGAGCAAATGTTCTAGCTAAAAATACCCTTTGAAGCTGACCTCCTGATAATTCAGTAATAGGCTTATCTTTAATGTCTAATAATCCTACTTTATCTATTGAATCTAATATTAACTCTTTATCTTTTTTATTTAAAGAGTTAAATATACCACTAGAGTGTGCATATCTTCCAAGTGAAACTGTTTCATATATACTATATGGAAAGTATATTTGACTTATTTGGCTCATAAGGGCTATTTTAGTAGCTAATTGTTTTCTACTTAAAGTATTTACTTCATCATTGTCTATTTTTATGCTGCCTCTATAATCTATAATATTTGCAATGGACTTTAGTAATGTACTTTTACCACATCCATTTGGACCTACTATACATAAATTTTTACCCTTTTCTACTTTAAAACTTACATTTTTTATTATATCTACATTATCATAACTACAAAAAAGATTTTTAACTTCTAACATATTATGACCTCTTACCTTTACTAAAATATACATAAGCAAAAAATGGCGCACCAATTATAGCCGTCACAGCACCTACTGGTAGTTCTGCTGGTGTTACTACAGTTCTTGCTATTAAGTCTGTTATTACCATTAAGCTCCCACCAAATACAAATGACATTGGTATTACGTAAGAGTGCTTAGAACCAAATATACGTCTAACTATATGAGGTGCTATCAAGTCTACAAATCCTATAGTCCCACTTAATGCTACCGCACTTCCTGTAAGTATTGCTGAAAATATAAATAGTCTTTTTTTCACTTTAGTAGTATTTACTCCGACAGCTTTAGCTTGTTCTTCACCAAAAGTTAATATATCCATTTCTTTTGTATATATTAAAATACCAACTATACCTATTACACAAAATGGTATTATAGCTTTAACTGCTGAGAATCCTTTCATAGCAAAACTTCCCATTTGCCATAGACTTATACTTTTTAAATCTTCACTAAATAACGCCGTTATAGTTGTTAAAAGCGCATTTACAAATAAAGAAAATACCATACCCGCAAGTATTATGGTGTTATTTGACATTGTTTTATCTATTTTAGAGGAAAATACTATAACTCCATATACTGTAAAAAGCCCAAATAAAAAACCTATTAAAGGTAGAGTTAAATTTCCTAAAAAAGGTATGTTTACCCCAAGTATTATAACTAGACCTGCACCTAGTGATGCACCTGATGATACTCCTAGGGTATATGGAGATGCTAGTTCATTTTTTAAAATAGATTGGACTACTGATCCACTTACAGCAAGTGAACCACCAACTAAAAATGCTAGTAATACTCTTGGTACTCTAAGGGCCCATATTATAGATACATCTTTAGGATTTATATTATCTCCTAGTGATAGATTAAATAATTTGTAAAAAAGTATCTGTGCAGTGTCTATTATATTAATATTGGAACTTCCAATAGAAGTTCCAATACAAAATATTATAAATACTATTGGGATAGAAAGTAATGCCCACTTTCTAGTTGTTGTATACATTTGGATATATTGCCTTTGCCATCTCATTTAGGGCTTTTATTATATGTTGAGATGGACGAGATGATGAATTTGTATCTATTTGATAAACTTGATTATTTTTTACTGCATTTATATTTTCCCAACCTTCACGACCTTTTATTTCATCAGTTGGATTTTCTATGTAATTAACATTAGTTAATATAACATCTGGATTTTTATCTATTATAGTTTCTGCACTTGGTGATATCCAAGCATTTTCATCTTTAAGTATATTTTCAGCTCCTATTAATTCTATCATTTCATTTAAGAATGTCGAGTTACCAAAGCTATAAAGATTTGGAGCTGGTCCTATTTCAAAATAAACTTTTTTCTTATTTTTTATATCTTTACCTTTTTTAGCTATATCCTCAATTTGAGATTTCGTATTTTCTACTATTTTCTTGCCTTTTTCCTTAGTGTTAGTTACTTCAGATATAAAAGTTATATCGTCATATATCCCTTGTATACTATTACTACTTGGTATGTAAGCTACACTTATTCCAGATTCTTCAACTATCTTAAATGGATCTTCAGTTGAACCAGTTTTATTATGCCCTGATGCTACTATTATGTCAGGCTCTAATCCTATTATTTTTTCTGCATCTGGCTTGGAAAAATCTATTAATTCTACATTATCTGGTATACCAGCGACATCTGCTGAATACTTATCTACTGCTACTAGCTTATCAGCAAGTCCAAGTTCTACTAATACTTCAGTATTAGATGGTGCTGTTGATATTATTCTATCTATTTTATTTGGTACTTTAATCTCTCTGCCTTCTCTGTCTTTTATAACCACTTCTTTACTTGAACATCCAACTACTGTAAGCATTACCAAGGTTACAGCCATTATTATACTTAATACTTTCTTTTTCATATTTTACTCCTTATTTTTAAATTTTCCTTATAAGTTTTTTATTCTATGTCGTTGTCTTTATTTAATTCAACATAGAAGCATCCTGAAGGGGTATTTACAAATTTAAATTTTAACTCATCTACTTCATTGTTTTGTCTTTCATGTCTATGCATTAATCTAATTAATTTTTAGTTATTATTAAATGACATATCCTTGAACTTACTCCTCCTTTCTTTTAAATATTTATAGTTTTATAGATACAAATTATCATTTTACTAAGGATTATGTAATCTTTAATCTTAGTTTATCATTATATCGTGTCAAAATGTGTCATTTTAATGTCAAATGAAGTACATTTATACTTTATTATTTTTAAACATATCTTATTATTTAAGTTATATAAAGATAAGAATATTTTGATTTAACACTTATTTCTATATTTAACTGCAGTGTTATTAGCTGAAATGATATTTATATAAATTAAATACAAAAAGCACACTCTTAGAGTATGCTAAATTATTCAAATTAATTATATACCCTACCCTCAGAAGGCAATAGATTAAAAAGTACTGGCAGGTATCCCGGCTCAACTTCTTCCTACTTTCTTGCCTTCCCGAATTATCAGTGGCTTTTTAAGATTTCGTCAGTTTTACGGTTACTGGGGTAGCTTAGAATTTTCATCTAATTCCCTATTAAGTCTACTTGACACCAAGCACTTTATATTTATTAAATTTTATACATTCAAGTATTATATACTTTAATTTAATTATATCAAAACCTTTATTTATAATCTACTTTAAATATTTTATCTATAAATTAATATATTTATTTTAATATCTTTTTAAGTAATTTTAATTTGCCCTTATAAGGTGCATATCTAACTGGTATATCTATTAAATTTGACTTTTTAAGTATACTCTTTTTATGTGTAAAAGTATCAAAGCTTTTCTTACCATGATAAGATCCCATTCCACTAGTTCCTCTACCTCCAAATGGAAGATTTGAAGTGGCTAGATGGATTATAGTATCATTTATACACCCTCCTCCAAAAGCTATATTATTTGTTATGTATTTTTCAATATCTTTATTTTTAGTAAATAAATATAGTGCTAGTGGATTTGGATGTTTTTTTACTATTTCTATTATATCTTTATAATCTTTATAAGTTATTATAGGAAGTAGTGGTCCAAATATTTCTTCATCCATTATAGGATAAGTATGGTCTATATTATCTATAATGGTCGGTGCTATTTTTAATTTAGATTTATCTATATTTCCACCTATAATTACATCTGTGTTTTTCATAAGATTATTTAATCTATCAAAGTGTGTTTTATTTATTATTTTAGGATAGTCCACACTTTCAATAGGATTATTTCCATAAAACTTTATTATATATTTTTTCATATTATCTATTAAATCTTTTTTAATATCTTTGTGCACTATAATATAATCAGGTGCTACACAGGTTTGACCCGCATTTAAAAATTTCCCCCATACTATTCTTTTAGCACTTAGGTCTACATTTGCTGACTTTTCTACTATACAAGGGCTTTTACCTCCTAGTTCAAGGGTTACTGGTGTTAAATATTTAGATGCTTTATTCATTACTATCTTTCCTACATTTACACTACCTGTAAAGAATATATAATCAAATCTTTCTTCTAATATCTGTTGATTAACTCCTATTCCACCTTCTATTACGTTTATATATCCTCTTTCAAAGTACTTATTTATAATATCAACTATTACCTTAGAAGTATGAACTGAAAACTCCGATGGCTTAAGTATTGAGCAATTTCCACCAGCTATAGCACCTATAAGCGGAGATATAGTTAATTGGAAGGGATAATTCCAAGGCGCCATTATAAGTACTACTCCATAAGGTTCACTTACTATATAACTTTTAGCAGGAAATTGAGTTATAGGAGTTGATACTTTCTTATTTTTGCTCCAACTTTTTAAATGTTTTATAGCGTAGTTTATCTCCTCTAATACTATACCAATTTCTGTTTCATATCCTTCAAAATGTGATTTTCCTAAATCTTTATAAAGTGCATTAAGTATAGCCTCTTCATTTTCTACTATAGCTTTTTTAAGAGTTTTTAATTTATCTAATCTAAAGTTTATATCTTTAGTCTTATTGCTTTCAAAGTATAACCTTTGATTATTTAATATATCTTTTATCAATCTCTCATCTCTTTTCTGTGAATTTACATATATTGTATTATTATAATTATATATTATTTATTGTATATTGAGGAGGTTGTTATGGTCTATTTATTATTTTTTTTTATGACTTTATCTTTAATAAGCCTTATTTATTTTACATATAAACCTTTTAAAAATTTAAGGCCTATTTTAAAAACTGTAACTAGCTTATTATTTATAGGAATATGTATAAATGGATATAGTTCTAGTAATAATTTTACTTATTTTATACTTATACTTATGGGGCTTATATTTTCACTATTTGGAGATATATTTCTTATATTTGAGAATGGAAGTAAAAACTCTATGGGTAATGCTTTTATTCATGGTCTTTTAAGCTTTAGTATAACTCATATATTCTTTTCCTTATGTTTTGTATCTATTACTTCTTTAACTGTTTATGATATTTTATTTACTGCTATACTTTCCATAGGTTCTTTATCTATACTAAAGTCTATTAAAAACTTTGATTTTAAAGGAGTATTTAGATATATAGCCTTTTATGCTGTACTTATTAGCTTTATGTTTATAAAATCAATATCTTTATATTTAGTAGGATTTAATAATTTTGGAGTATTTTTAGTTATAATTGGAGCATTATTATTTATAGTTTCTGATTTAATATTGTCTTTTGTATATTTTTATAGAGATTGTCCAAAATTTATGGCAGGTCTTAATCTTTTAGTTTATTACATTGCACAATGTTGTATAGCATTAAGTGTTTCATACATGTAAAAATACCCCTATGTCTTAAGTTTTGACGTATGGGTTATTTTATTAAATTTTATATTTTAGCTTTTTTATATAATAGTAAATAAATAATTGAAACTATCATTGAAACTAATAATAGACTTAAAAATAACCAAGACTTATTAAAATTATATACATGTGCAGATAACATTGGCCCAAGTGCATATCCAAAAGATTCAGATGCTCCAACTATACCAAATACGCTACCCTTTATTTTAGGATTTTCCCCAAACTCTGATAAAAGACTTTGAAGTGAAGCATTTAAAAAAGTTGCTCCAAGAAAATATACTATTATTATAGTGGTAAATATAGATATGCTTCTTGTAAAGGATAATCCAAGTAAGGTTATATTAATAACACAAAAAAATAAAAATAATTGTCTTTTATTTCCTATCTTATCACTTACCCACCATGCAATAGGTGCTCCTAACCCAAATTCAAATAAGTATATTGATATAATTGATGAAGTGTACGATGTAGTAGCTCCCAGCACTTCCTGTCCATAAAAATGGAATAAAGCAACTACACATCCATATATATAGTCTCCTAAAAATGCAATAGCGCATAACATAATTATTTTATATTTTAAACTATATCTTTTAATTTCTTCTTTTATAGCTTTCTTTTTGCTACTACACTTAGAATGATCCAATTTGCCTTTTTCTATCTTAAATATTACATATATAAGTGTAAGCAATATCCCTCCTGAAGATAAATAAAATACAATATCATAACTACCAGTATTTGATAAAATGTATCCAGCAATAGCAGCACCTATTCCTCCACCGAATGTAAAAACTGCTGCTGCTAATCCTGTACTTTCTCCTCTTCTAGTTACTTCTACGGATCTTGATAATATAGAATAAGTAGCAGGTGCTAACATACCAAGTACTGCTCCTTGTATTATGTATAAGCTTTCTGCTATTATATGCTTATTTGTTATGGTATAACAAAATGGAACAAAGGTCATTAGTATCAAAGCAAATATTAAAGTTTTTTATCTCCTATATAATCAGATACTCTCCCAAATAGAATCTGTGCTAGTGTTTTGCTTACTCCATATAAAGACATTATAGTACCAATCATAACTGTAGTTATTCCAATTGAATCAAGGAAAAGTGGTATTATAGGAATCATAAAGCTATAACTTATTCCAAATATAAATCTATAAGTACAAAATTGTCTAAGTTCTAGCTTTTGAAAGAGAACATTGTTTTTTATACTCATATCTACCTCCTAAGTATGAGCAGATTGTTTTTGTAAAGTTTCTGTCCACTTTAGTATATTCAAGTAATCTTAATATTATTATTTAACATTCAAAGCATATACGTTTTATTTAATTAATAATATACAACTGTAAGATATAAAATGAGGAGCAATCATTTTGATAGCTCCTCGTTTTATATAAATTTAAAATTCGTAAATTTTAAGCTATATTCTGTCTTTAAATATATTATATATACCTTAATTCAAGTTTATATGAATATGATTTTTTCCTTCTCCGTATCTTTTTAAAGGTTTTACAGTAGGTCCTTCTAATACATTTCCTTTATAATCATATCTAGAAGCATGGCATGGGCAGTCCCAAGTTTTTTCTGCTGAATTAAATCTAAGTTCGCAACCTAGATGAGTACAAGTTATATCAACTATATAAAGTTCATCATTAAGATGTCTATAAGCCCCATATCTTTTTCCATCAATAGTTACAATCTGCCCTTCTCCTTTTTCTATATATAATTCTTCTTTTCCTATATTAAATTTCCCTTTTATATACTCTATTGTCATATTTAAATTTTCTTTATAAAAATCTGTTGTTAAATAGCTACTTTTTCTAGATGGATTAAATAGATTTTCATATATAGATTCTTTTTTAGCTATAAGATCACTTATTATTATTGCTGATAAAGTTCCATTACTCATTCCCCACTTAGAAAATCCTGTAGCTACATATACATTGTCTTGTTTTTTGTTTATATAACCTATATAAGGTAGGTAGTCATAACTCATATAATCTTGAGCTGACCATTGATATTTAAATTCTTTAATTTTAAATTTATCTTTTGCATAATTTTTTAGTTTTTCATACATTTCTTCTTCATTTTTACACTGACCAACTTTATGATCTCCACCACCAAATATTAATAGTTTTCTGTTACCTTCATTATAAGTTCTAAATGTTATCCCTTGTTCCTCAACTCCTAAAAACATTCCTGGGATTATGTCTTTTTCTAGTTTGCCAGCTATTAAATAAGACCTTCCTCCCTTTTCTTTTGCAAAGTAAAGGTTTTTACCATCATACCAAGGCATATGTGATGCTATTACAACTATATCTGCAAAAATTTTATTATTTTTGTTGGTTCTTAATTCACAAACTTCTCCTTTATTAAAGTCAACTATAGGTGTATTTTCATAAACTTTAACCCCTAAGTTTATACATTCTTTTAGTAATCCATCTATATACTTTTTAGGATTAAATTGACATTGATTTTTAAAACTAATAGCTCCCTTCACATCTACTGGTAAATCTAAACTTTTATGGTACTCGCAATCAATCCCTATTTTTTTACAAATCTCATATTCCTCTTTTAATTCTTCTAAGTAATTTTCATTTTGTGCAAGTATATATGAGTCTTCTCTTTTTAAATTACAGTCTATATTGTGTTCTTTTGTTATTTTTTCAATTAAATTAAGTGCCTGATTATTACCTTCATAGTATAATTTAGCATCTTCTATTCCGTACTTTTGGTTTAGCTTTGAATATATTATTCCATGTTGTGAAGTTATCTTTCCAGTATTTCTCCCAGAACCTCCATAACCTATTTTATTAGCATCAACAATAGTAGATTTTAAACCATTTTTAGCTAATAAATAAGCTGTTGTAACTCCTACTATTCCTCCACCAACTATTAAAATATTTGTTTTTATATTTTTTTCTAAGTTACCTAACTCACTATGCTTAGAGCTTAAAATCCAATAAGATTCATTCATTTCATTTCTCCTTAATTTAATTTGTCCATGATATAGTATATTTCCCATTAAAATACATAATTATTATAAATATTGAGCTTAAATATACAAATAAACCATTATAAATACATAAACAAAAAGCTATCTTACTTTGTAAGATAGCTTTTTGTTATTTTTAATTAATCTTATTTATAAAGTTAATTAATTCTTATTATTTGCATATTAACTGAATTTGGTATTGTTTTTATATTTCTGTTAGAAAAATTATATAAGTCAAGCTCCTCTTCACAATTTCCAGTAGTATATATAGCTCCATTACTAATTGAATTTTTAATACCTTCTTCACAGTATGCTAGTGACCCTTTGATTAAAGCTTCATTTACTCTAAGTCCAACTATATAAGTATTATACGAATTTCCTGTTACTGTATACTTAATATAATATGTGGCATTTGGAGATAAAACTACAGTCATGCCATCATTTTTAACACTTATATCTGTACCATTTATAAAACTAGAATTAAATACAAATCTTGATGTTGGGCTAATACTTACTGATTCTGACTGAACTAGATAAGCATTATTTTGAACTGTTGAATTTCCTTTTTCTCCTCTTGGTCCCTGTGGTCCAATCTTACCTTGAAGCCCTTGTTCTCCTTTTTCTCCTCTTGGCCCTTGTGGCCCTGTTTTACCTTCAAGTCCTGGTTCTCCCTTTTCTCCTCTTGGCCCTTGTGGCCCTATCTTACCTTGAAGCCCTTTTTCTCCTCTTGGCCCCTGTGGTCCTACCTTCCCTTCAGGTCCTTGCTCCCCTTTTTCTCCTCTTGGTCCCTGTGGTCCTATCTTACCTTCAGGTCCTTGCTCTCCTTTCTCTCCTCTTGGTCCCTGTGGCCCTATCTTACCTTGAAGCCCTTGTTCTCCTTTTGGTCCCTGTGGTCCTACCTTCCCTTCAGGTCCTTGCTCCCCTTTTTCTCCTCTTGGTCCCTGTGGTCCTATCTTACCTTCAGGTCCTTGCTCCCCTTTTTCTCCTCTTGGTCCCTGTGGTCCTATCTTCCCTTCAGGTCCTTGCTCCCCTTTTTCTCCTCTTGGTCCCTGTGGTCCTATCTTACCTTCAGGTCCTTGCTCTCCTTTCTCTCCTCTTGGTCCCTGTGGTCCTACCTTCCCTTCAGGTCCTTGCTCTCCTTTCTCTCCTCTTGGTCCCTGTGGTCCTATCTTACCTTGAGGACCTTGTTCTCCTTTCGCTCCCCTTCCTACTGTTTCTCTTTTATATTTATCATACGTACGCTCTATAACTTTGGAGTTATCGCATTCTATATCATTTTTAGATGATTTTGATTTTGAAGCATATCTTTTATATTTATCCAACACGCTCTCCCCCTTGCCTACTCTTAATTATAATATCTTTCTACCACTATAATTTATATGCTATAAATATAATCTTAAATTCTTAAAATATTACTAAAACAAGTATTAATATTTTATATTTATACTTATTTTTTATATTCTAAATACATTAATTCCTTTTATATTCCAAGTATATTTATATAGTTTCTGCAGCCATATACATTTGATACCTTATATTCTTTATCTGCCTCACAATTTGATTTATAGTAATATCTTATAAATGGATACTCTATGCTATCATCATCTATAATAGGTGTGCCCCATGATTTACCAAAATCAGAAGATTTACTTATATTTAAATTTCCATATTCTATCCATTGCATATGTAAAATATTTTTATGTTCTATTATATGAGGGATATTACAAGCTGAGGATTTATTTACATATACACTGTCACTTATCGATATGCCTTCTTTATTTAAATCGACTCTTTTATAGATTGGTTGGTATTTACTAGAATTGTTTTCTGAATAGGCTATATGGTACGTATTGTTTGTTCCTTTTGTAACTGATAAATGGATTTTTTCTTTGTTTGAATTGGTTATTTGTATTGGATTATACCAAATTGAGTTTTCATGATTTAAGGTACACATAAATACTTCCTCGTATCCTTTTACTACTTTAAAGTAAAACACACTTATATTGGTATTATCACATATTACAGTAAAATTATTTATATCTTCATATCCGACTATATCTATAATTGACATTATATCTTCTTTATCTCTTTTTATATTATGAATTAATTTGTATAATTTACTTTTATTATCCTTTAAATAATATATGATATGAATATCTTTACCTATCTTACTTATATATGGAAAACTTATTGTATGTTTAGAATTATCATAACTAATAATACTAGCTTTATTTATTTTGTCATTATTTATGTCTATTTTAATTAAGCTTCCCTGCTTATCATCATATATTCCATATATGTTATCTTGTTCATCTATATCAAACCATATATCTGTACTTCCTTTTATATTATCAATTACTTTACTTGAAGATATTAACTCGAAGTTTGAATCAAAATTTGCTATATTAATTCCATTCTTAAAAAATATCTTTGATATACACTTATCTGATTTTCTTATTAGTATTTCAGTATTTTGTATAAATGTCATCCTACCCCCTCCTTAATAATACTACAATATATTCATATAGATAATATTTATACCTTGTTAAAAAATATTTTATTTAGATACAAGCTGTAACAATTGTCCTTTTATTTCATATCATATGGGTAAGAAGATTAAAATCTTTTTATAAATTAATATAATTGGGAGGATATTTATAGATGGATGACTTTAGAGGTTTGACAACAAAAAAATTTGTGCCATCAGATTATTGTTCTGACGGATGCTGTAAAGGTTTAAAATGGGATTGTAAGGATACATTATGCTACCCAATATTAACTAATAGAATATTTAGCTGCGCAATTTTAAAAAGTGCGACACTATCAACAATTTTAAGAAATGCTACATTTAAAGTAGTAACACCTTTGACTTATGGTTTAGCTGGTGAAAAAGTATGTATAAAAGAAGTAGTAGGTGTTAAATATAAATGCTTAGGTTTAAGAAATAATTATAGCGATGATCCAAAGCACCCTGATGCTATCCTTAAAGAGTGTTTAGACGATGAAGATTTATGTTTTAAACCTATTAGTGGACCTATTTGCTCTTGTAAAGATTCTAGTGGTTATTCTAAAAAATTATACAACGAGTATATATCAAAAGAAAAATTTCAAAAGCACTATTGTTTAGATGATATTTGCAATACTAAAGGTTGCGATGATGAATCAGAAGGAATTAAGATAAAAATATATCATAATGATGTAGAATATTACGTATGTGATTTTAAGGTAATAGTAAAAGCTCAGTTAAAAGATTGCCCAGATAAAGAGTTTTTAGGTGTGTTTGAAATCCCTGGAATTACAAAGTTAAGTGATTGTATAAATCTTAATAATCTTAAAGAAACAGGTTTAGGACTTCCATCTCCTTATTTCTACGGAAACCTATGTGTTCCTTTTGAAAGAGATTCTTTAATATACAAAAAATTCGATGGTAGATTTAAGGTAGATTGTGTTACTAGAGCTAGTGAATTATACCCTGTATATAGTTCTTCTAGTTTAGAAAACTCTGAGTCTGATTCTGGTGAATCAGAAAACTCTGAATCTGGTTCTAGTGAATTAGTAAACCTTAAATCTGGTCCTAATAAATATAAATTTAAAGCTGATATAGTATTATGCTTTAGACCTAAAGAAACTGTATATACTATAATAAAAGATGTAATAGGTGTAAAAGGAACTCTTGATATAGAATGCGATTGCGATATTTCACAACCTGGTGATAATGATTGTTGTGATAATCACCATGGTTGTCACGATTCAAAACCATGTAATTGTGGATCTTCTGATACCTATGACGAGATTGAAGATTAATTAATAAAAACTATTAATAGATAAAAAAGATAGCGTGGTAATTATCACGCTATCTTTTTTATCTATTAAACTATATCTACTAAGAAGTCATAAAATTATTTTTTTGACTTTGCTATACTCACTAATTTACTAGTTATATCTTATATATGTTTATGCTTATATAAGATATAAATATTTTAAAATAGGTACAAATCCACTCATACTTTAATAATATAATATATACCAAAAATCTACTTTAGGGGTGAATTACATGAATGAAATTGTAAAAGTTAGCGACCTGTGTCAAACCTTTTACACAAAAGACGGAGAACTAGAAGTTCTAAAAGACATAAGTTTCTCCCTAAACGAAGGACAAATTCTAACTCTACTTGGACCTAGTGGTTCTGGAAAATCAACTATACTTAATATATTAACAAAACTTTTAAAACCTACTAGTGGGGATATTAATATAAATGGAAATATAGGATATATGTTTCAAAAAGACCATTTACTTGAGTGGAGAAATATAATCGATAATATAACAATTGGACTTGAAATCCAAAATATAAAAACTGATAAAAATATATCTCGTATTGAAAATTTATTAAAAACTTATGGTCTTTGGGAATATAGATATATGTATCCAAAAGAACTTTCAGGAGGAATGAGGCAAAGGGTGTCTCTTATTCGTACTCTATCTGTAAATCCAGATATATTACTTTTAGACGAACCTTTTTCAGCCCTTGATTACCAAACAAGGATTTTAGTTAGTGATGATGTTTATAAAATAATTAAAAATGAGAATAAGTCTGCTATATTAGTAACTCATGATATAAGTGAAGCTATATCGATGTCAGACAAAGTAGTAGCACTATCTAAACGACCTGCAACTGTTAAAAATGTATACAACATAGACCTAAGACAAAATGAAGATTTAACACCTCTTCAAACCAGAAAAGTTCCTGATTTTCAAAAATACTTTGACATACTATGGAAGGAGCTAGATAGTGATGAGATTAAGTAAAGATTCAGATGGATATAAAAATTATCTAAAAAACGTTAAAAAAGAAAAAACTAAAATTCTTTTATATCAGATATTAATATTTGCAGGATTTTTAATTCTTTGGGAAGTACTTGCTAATCTAAATATAATAAACACATTCTTATTTAGCAAACCTAGTGATATATACTCGCTTTTTATAAGCTATGTTCAAAATGGTCAACTTCTAACTCATGTTGGAATATCAGTATATGAAACTCTACTTGGTTTAATTATAGGTACAGTGCTTGGAATATTAGTTGCAATAGCACTTTGGTGGTCTGAAAAATTATCAAAAATTTTAGACCCATTTTTAGTTATATTAAATGCTCTTCCTAAAACAGCTCTAGCTCCTATTATTATAGTTTGGGCAGGTGCTGGTATTGAAGGTATTGTAGTTACTGCTGTTACTATATCTGTTGTTGTTACTATACTCTCTGCTTATAATTATTTTATAAATGTTGATGAAGAAAAAATTAAAATGTTAAGAAGTTTTGGTGCTACTAAATCACAAATATTATTTAAACTTATAATTCCTTCTAATATTGGTAATTTAATAAACCTTACTAAGATAAATATAGGTATGGCTTGGGTTGGTGTTATAGTTGGTGAGTTCTTAGTATCAAGAGCTGGTATTGGTTATTTAATAGTTTATGGAAGCCAGGTATTTAAGTTAGATTTGGTTATGATGGGAGTATTTGTACTTGCTTTTTGCGCTTGGATTATGTATGCTATTTTAAATCTTATAGAAAAGTTTTATAATTCCAGAAGATAAATAATCATGTTTAAATATACCTATTACAAAAACACCTCGTTTCAAAACGAAACGGAGGTGTTTTTATATTTTAGTATAAAATTGTTTAAAGCATATTTTTATCTTTTTATCATATTAGAAACTTCTTTAACTATACCTTCATTTCCATTTCCTCCAACCTGAGTTAGAGATTTTATAGTTTTATTTCCTAATACTTCTTTTTGTTTATCATTTAATTTATCACTACCTATTAATATAGGAGAATTTTCTTTAGATGCAACAACCCCTAATGCTAGTGCATCTACTAAATCTTGTTCTCTATTCATTCCATTTTTGGCTACAAATAAATTTTTTATTTCTATATCTTTATAGAAGTTATCTATTATCATAGCATTAGTTTCATCTCTGTCTATTCCACCTATTCTTTGTGAATTTGGAAGTGTTTTAGCTACCTCTTCTGATATAGATCCTTCTTTTCCTATTACATAAGATTTTGTTATTTTTTCATCCTTTATAAATTCATCAAATACTTTAGTTCCATTAGTATCAGATGCTAGTAATATAGGCATATTTTTATTTGCTGCAACTGGTGCTATACTTACTGCATCACTAAGTCCTCTTACCCCATTTACTACTACTACTTCACTTACATCACCTAGTTTTTTAGCTATTTTTAATGAAGTTTCATATCTATCTTTTCCACTTATTCTTTCAGTAGTTAAATTCATAGTTTTAAGTTCATTAACAACATTTTCATTAACAACGCTATCTCCACCTACTATGTATACATTTTTAGCACCTAATCTTTGTATTTCAGCTTTAGTTTCGTTGCTTAACTTAGAACTTTCTGTTAATAATACTGGAGCATCCTTAAGTTTTGCAAATGGTGTTGCGCTAAGTGCATCTGACATAGCATTTGAATTTACTAATACAACATTGTCTGCCTTTTCAAATCCACTTAAGCTTATTTTAGTTGCAGTATGATATCTATTGTCTCCAACTAATTTTTCTATTACTGATGTTATCCTACCTTCAACTTTAGGTGATACAGTACCAGTTTTTTCTAAATATTTTATTAAAGCTTCATCTAAGCCACTGTATTCGTTTATTATTGACTCATCGTTAAAACATGGATAATCATCTCCACCAACTGCCATGAAATCGTTAGTAGCTACTGTATATTTTTTATTCATATCTATTTTTTTATTGTTTATAGTTATATCTATTACTTTATTTCCCACTTCATTTCTAGGATCTACTACTATTTTCATTCCGCCTATATGTGTAAATGAACCTGCTGGTGTTCCGTAGTCTTTAACCCCGTGTTCTAATACTTTTTTTATTTGAGCTCCAGTTAATTCTTTTGTTACTATGTAGTTTCCAAAAGGAAGAACTTTTATTACTTCTCCTTTAGTTATATCTCCTATATTTATACTATCTCTTATTCCTCCACCATTAGTTATAGCTACATCTGCATTAGTTTCTGAAATCATCGCATCTGTTATAAGGTTTCCTAAGTTAGTTTCTTTAGTTCTAACATTTTCTCTTCTTCCCTCTAAATGAACATCCGTATTCCCTACATTTACAGATAATATCTTATCTTGAGCTTCTTCTATTTCTTTTATTTTATTTTCAACAACACTATCTGAAGCTATCTTACTTGCTTGTTCTTTAGTAATATGACTTGCATTTGCATTAACAACTTCATGCTTTCCATTTACACTAGATACCTCTAACTCTACTTTGCCTATATTCTGCATATATTCTCCAGTACTAACTATTAAAGTATCCTTTACTTTTTTGCCATTTGGTAAATTTGAATGACTATGTCCATCTACTATAACATCTATACCATTTACTTCATTTGCGATATCTATAGTTGTTGGATCGCTTGATTCATCTATTCCAACATGTGCAAGTCCTACTATTACTTCTGCACCATTTTTTTCTAATTCTTCAACTTGTTTTTTTGCCATTTGAACTGGATCTTCAAATTTTAATCCTTTAACATTATTAGGGTTTGTTTTGTATGCAGTTTCTGGAGATGATAATCCAAAGATACCTACTTTAACTCCATTTATTTCTTTTATAGCATTTGGTGTAAATACACTTTTACCATCTTTAGTTACGTTTGATGATAAAACCCTCATCTTTTGTTGTCCATTTGTTAATTCAAGTTTTTTAACAAGTTCTAATAATCTCTCATAACCATAGTTAAAGTCATGATTTCCTGGTGTCATAAAATCATATCCTGCTGCATTCATTAAATCAACTGCATCTTGACCTTTATTTAATGTTACAAATGGTAAACCATGGATTGTATCTCCTGCATCTAATAACAATGAATTTGGAGTTTGTTTTTTTATACTTGATAATACATCTACTCCTATTGTCTTATCATTTTTAACAAATCTACCATGTATGTCATTAGTATGAAGTATTGTTATTTTTTTATTTTCTTCTAATGCCCTTACTTCTGATGGATATAACATTGGTATTGATAATCCTAGTACTAATGCTAATGATGTCACTTTTCTTAAATTTAGTTTTTTACTCATTTTATCCTCCCCAAGATATATGATTATATATTATATAAACTATATAAATATTTTAATAGTTTATAATAAAACTTAATTATATAAGGTAGACTTATATTAAATTTTTATTTTAATTACCATAAACTTTAAATACTTTTACCCTTTTTTACATATTTTTAATAATTTAATATTCAAATTATTTGTGTAATATTTAATTATATAGTATAACATTTTTAATATTTAGTAAACATTTTTCATCTAAATTTGCTAATATTTTGTTTTTTATGCATAATTTCTTTTATATAGTACGCTTTTTATCTTTACATTAACAAATGAAAATATAAAATACCCACTAGGTTATATAACCTAGTGGGTATTTTATATTTTCATATATTTAACTTATGAATATACAGTCACACTTTCTTTTTCTTCTTTTTGTTTCTTCTTTAATCTAATATTTGGCTCACTTGGTAAACCAAACTTAGGAATAAATTTATCAAGTCCAGTTAATGTTAATATAAGTATAGATCCAACTGTAACGTATGCCATAACATTGTATTTTATTATATCAAATGCTACGAATTGATGAAGTGGATACACAGCTGTTAGTATCCCTAAATAGAACCCTATATAAACATGCCATGGTATTAATTGAGAACCAAATACCCCTAGAGAACTAGAGAAAGTAGCGTTTCTTAAACGTAGTTGGTATAAATCTTCTTCACTACCCTCTACATTATTTTCAACTAATTCTTTAGTTATAGGTCCTACTGTAACAATTTGTGCCATTTCATCTGCAAGTGCAGCATTTCCTACTAAACATAATAAACCATTCATAAACATTAATTGTTTTACATTTCTAGCAAGGAACATAACTAAATTTGATAGTGGTTCAAAAGCCTTCATCTTAGACATTATTCCCCCAAATGCTCCAACCCACATCATCATTACTATAACCCAAGAACCTGCGTCTGCAAATCCACTCATCATTAATTTTAAAAATCCGTTTAAAGAATCTACAGTTCCTGCAAAAATTCCAAATATAAATGATGATACTATACCAACAGATAAACATGCTAATGTAGGTAAACCTTTAATAGCTACTGCTAAAACAAGTAATAATGGTATTGCCATATAGTATGGCACTCCTGTTTTTACTTGATTTAAAAGTTCTACTGCTGATGGTCTTTCAACCCCTAAATCAGTCATTACTTGCGCTGGTATTTGATCTATTGCTAGTGCAGCATTTGCAGATTCTGTTGGTAACCCCATAGACATACTTAATCCATATATAAATACTATAGATATTATTAAGCATACTATAGACCATGGTCCTTGAGATTTGATTCTATCTATTACTTCAACACCTTGCATACCAGAACTTACAACTGTTGTATCTGATATAAGCCCTATATTGTCTCCAAAACAAGCTCCTCCAGCTATAGATGCAGTTGTCAATAATATACTACCACCAACCATATGATTTAACCATAAAAATATTGGAGCACATGCTGCAAAAGTTCCCCATGAAGTTCCAGTAGCTACTGAAAGTATACCAGTAACTATAAATGCAACAACTGCAACAGTTCTACCTGTTACTCCTAGAGAAAGTGCTATATTAACTATCGAAGCGCCAACTCCTGTAGCCATAAATGCTTCTGCCATAGCATAAGCAAGCATTAGTATAAAGAAAACTAAATTTAAATGTTTTACATTGTCAACTGCACAGTCAACTAAATCATTAAATTTAAGCTTGTCTGTTATTGATGCTACAATAAATGCATATATTGTAGCTATTGGAGCTGCTATTAAGCAGTCCATACCCGAAATCATTAGACCTGCCAGCATAAATACTGGTGAAAATTTTAATAGTCCAATCCAAAACCCCATAAAATGAGCCCCCTTGATATAATGTATAATTGATAATGTATTTAATTTAGGTTAAACCTAACACTATCCAGTAACTTTTCAGACTTATGCACTGTCATAATGCATAAGTCTGTTGATTTTAACCATAAAGCACTACTTAAATTTTGGTTATTAAAAAAATATTGTTACATCCTATAAATAAACATTATACTTATTCTAATTGTCATTATGTTATGTCAGTTTTTGTTTAATTTTATATAATATTTCTATAAATTTTTAATTATTTTCATCAGATGCTGTAGTATAACAATTTCCTCGGTTGATTTATAAATATCTGATTTTCATTATACTAAGTTTCTATTTACTAACTCAGTTACAAAGAAACTTCCTACATCTTGTGCAAATTTACCTGGACCAAATCCTGCATCATATCCTAATTCTTTTGCAAGTTCATGACTTATTCTTGGTCCACCACAAAGAAGTACTACTTTATCACGTAAACCTTCAGCTTCTAATAATTCTACTAAGTTAGTTAAGTTTTCTATATGAACGTTTTTTTGAGTTACAGTTTGAGAAACTAATAATACATCAGCTTTAAGTTCTACTGCTTTTCTTATAAACTCTTCATTAGGAACTTGACTTCCTAAGTTATAAGCTTCTATTCCTTCATATCTTTCTAGTCCATAGTTTCCTGCATAACCTTTCATATTCATTATTGCATCTATTCCAACTGTATGTGCATCAGTTCCTGTACTTGCACCTACTACTACTATATCTCTTTTTATATTTTCTTTTATATACTCTTCTATTTCATATTTATCCATAGTATCTTCTTGTGCTACTTCTACATGTATATCTTCGTAATTTACACCTTTTTCTAAACTTCCATATACAACATAGAAAGTAAATTCACTATCAAGTGCTTTATGATGTGCTACATTTATATCACTAAGCCCCATATTTTTAGCTGTAAGTTTTGCTGCTTCTATACCTTTTTCATCATCTTTTATTGGTAATGTAAAACTTACTTGTACTTTAGCATCGTTTAATGTATCTCCATAAGGTTTTAAATTTTTTAAATCAAGGTTTTTATCATATTCCTTATTGTCCATAGAATATAGTCCGCTCATTAACAATTCCCTCCTAATACTAACTCTTTTTCTAACATTAGTTCTATAAATGGATTGAAGTACATAGCTTCTTTCATAACAACTCCATCAAGACCTTTTCCACCATCTATTGGTCTTTTTATACCTGCAAATTTACCTTGTTCTAATGTTTTAAATAATCCATCTTTTTCTATTTGAGAAATTAATTCATATGCATTGTTTAAAACTTCATTAACTCTATTACACATTATTCCATCTTTTTTAAACTCTATTTCACTTCCTAGATCTTTCATAGTATTAAATATATACTTAGCATTGTCTATTGAAAGTGCTCTATCTGATATAAATGGAGTATGAATTGCTTCTGTAAGCATTCCTAATAAGTGTAATTTTTGATCTGTCATTATAGTTACCATATTAAATAATGCATCTTGTACTTGACCTTTAAATATATCACCAGTCATAAACTTAGTTGGTGGCATATACTTAAGAGGTGCTTTAGGGAATATTTCTCTAGCCATTTGAGCTTGAGCTAATTCATATAAGAATCCATTTTCAACATCAGGGCTTATTTCAAATGCATGTCCAAGTCCCATTTGTTCTTCAGGTAATCCTGCAACTAATGCAAATTGCTCATTTATAAATTGAGATGCAAGTACAGTATGTGCTTCTTCTACTGCATCTGCTGTTGTTAAGTAGTTATCTTCACCAGTGTTTATTATAACTCCGGCAAATCCATTTATTATTCTTGAGAAGTATTGGTCTATCATTGTTCTTTTCATATTTATATCTCTAAATAATATTCCATATAAAGCATCATTTAGCATAACGTCTAATCTATTTTGTGCTCCTAGTGCTGCTATTTCTGGCATACATAATCCTGAACAGTAGTTGCAAAGTCTTATATATCTTCCAAGTTCAGCCCCAACCTTATCAAGTGCTTCTCTCATTAATCTGAAGTTTTCACCTGTTGCATAAGTTCCTCCAAATCCTTCAGTCGTAGCACCATATGGAACATAGTCAAGTAAACTTTGTCCAGTTGTTCTTATAACTGCGATTATATCCGCTCCTTGCTTTGCAGCTGCTACAGCTTGAGTTATATCTTCGTATATATTTCCTGTAGCTACTATTACATATAAGTATGGTCCACTTTTATCTCCATACTCATTTAAGAATTCTTCTCTTTTATTTCTATTTGCCTTTATTTGATCTACACTTTGTTTAGCTATTTCATTTATTTTAAGCTTAACATCAAATACATCATGCTCTTTAAGGGAACATAGATCTAATTCTCCTTGAGATACTTTTTGTGATATCTCTTGTGGAGTAAGTCCTGTATTTATCATAGCATTACCTATATAATAAGCAACCCCCATACCTAAAGAGCCATTGTTTGAGTTTTTAATGCTATCTACAACTACGTTTGGAAGTGGCACACCAAATTCATCTACTCCATCTACGCCAAATAGTCTAAGTATACTTCTTTCAACTGTTACTGTAGTGTGTTTGTTTATAAATTCTTGTGTATCTAACACTATATTACGCGCTGATTCACGAGCTTTTTCCACTATACTAAAATCTAAATTTAACTTACTCATATTAATCCCCCTTAAGCTTTATTTACTTAGTTTGTCAGCTATATCTACAAGCTTTATTTACTTAGCTTATCAGCTATATCTACTATTTCATTATCTAATCCTAATAATCTACATATATTTATAGCATCTTTTGGAACTTTAGTTTCTTTACTTACTTTCTCTAATCTGTAATCCATGTATTCTTGAAGTATTTGTACACCTTTTGAACTTTTACCTACTCCAATCTTTAAATCTATTTGACGTTTTAAACCATCAAAATCTACATTTTTAAGACCTACTACTTGGTAATAAGTAACATCATCTATATTTATATCATCTAGATGTGTAGATATTAAGCTTATAGAATTGTACTTTTTAAAATATTCACATATTGCTTTTAGTAGTAACCTTCCCTCTATCGGATTGGTTCCCCTTGCAAATTCATCTAATGCAATAAATCCATCCCTTAACTTCATAAGTTTTGTTATTTCTTTTAACTTTAGGATCTCTGCTCCAAATGTACTTAGACCTTTGTTTATATCTTGCATATCATCACTTATTATGTATATAAAGTCTAATACACATAAGTTAGCCTCTTTGGCAAATACATAAAATCCACATTGGAATAAATATAGGTTAAGTGCTATAGTTTTCATACTTACACTTTTTCCACCCATATTAGCACCACTTATTATAGTAATTTTTTTATCTATATCTATGGTTATTGGAATATATTCCTTATTTTGTGAACTTAAAATTGTCTGAAGACTCGGATTTATAAGATCTTTAAAGAAAATTTTATTTTCTCTATTTATATTAGGTTTTATAGCATTATACTTAAGTGCTAAATTTGCTTTAGCAATAAGTAAATCTAACTTCCCTATAGATTTTATATTTTCATTTATATCATTTAAATAGTTATACAACTTTTCACTTAGTGCTTTTCTTATTCTTAACTCTTCTTGTTCCTCATTTACAACAATCTCTAGTCTTTCTTGTTTTAATTTTTCTATATTATCTTTATCAGTTTCACTAAATATTTTCTTTTCAATATTTAACTTATTTTGTCTAATATGCAATAACTTTTTACTATATGCACCATATATTTGAAATGTAGTTAAATTTAATTCATCTGGATCTAACATCTTTACAACTGCATCTAAGTTTTTAAAGTTTATATAATCTATATTAATATTCAATTTTAAATAATTTTTTATTATTTCATTAGTATTTATAGCAAAGTTTTTTATTTCAAACAGTTCTATTTCGTCTAATGCATTTTTCTGTTTTAACCGATTTAGAGTATTTGTTATATTTTTAATTTTACAAAACTCATATTGTATATTATCATACACCATGTCATTTTCTTTTAAGCTATTAATCATATTCTCTATATAATTAAGTTCTTTTATTAATTTTTCACTATTTTCTTTTTTATATATTTTTATATTAGCTTTTTCTTTCTCTCCATATGGTGTAATTGTATTTACTTCGTTTATTATAAATGACTTAATATAATCACCTTCTTGTTTATAAAAGCTTAATTTCTAAACATTCATAACATTAAATACTTTTATATTAGTTTTACTTTGTATACTATCTATAAAATATTTATCATCAAAGCTATATCCTTCTATTGATGTTGGATTTATACTTAATCCAATTAGATTAACTTTATTTACAACCTTAATACTTCCTTTAAGCTTTATAAACTTATCAAATATTTCCTTATCTAAAAATATCTTTGTACTATCGCTGACCAATATAGTTATATTTTTATAGTTACTACCACTTTTTATAAAGTTGTTTATAAAATTATTAGTAACTATTCCATTTACAACTATATACTTAGTATTTTCATCTACACTATCTATAATTTCTTTAGAAGAGTTTAGAGTTGTATTTATATTTAGGCATTTGTATGAATAATCCTTATTTACTAAGCTAATCTTATATTCTTTTATATTTTCATAAATTTCATAGAATTTATCATCATTTAATTTATCAAGATTTAGTATATTAGCTTCATATATTATTTTTTCTATTGCCTTATTTATATCTTTATTTATTACAGCTCCACTACAAAATATTGTAGAATCTGTTATAGATGGTGAGCCCAATGTCTTTCTAGATAAAGCCCCATCAACTATACTTAAGTCTGCACCAAAGTGATTTAATCTTTCACATATGTACTTTATTTGAGTGTTTATAGATGGACCTGCAAGTTCTATATATCCATCGCTTAAGGATCTAAATATAACTATATTCCCTAGTGGTGTTGTTATATTTGTAAGTTCTAGAATTTCTTTGGTTATATCACTATTTAAAGCCAAACTATTAGCTGTAGCTATTATAGTATTTCTATTTACATATATCCTAGGTTTATCAGTTTTAGTAACAACATCTACACCTTCTCCATCTACCCCAATTGATGTAAGTCCTAGTATTATATTTTTATTTATACATTCTTTTAATATATAATTTAAAGTAGTAGTTTTACCTACATTCTTGTAATTTCCTATAATAGACATACTCTTATATTTTAAAATTTCATTTAATATATCCATAATTATATCCTTAAAAATTTAATCTAAGCGATGTAGATTTTAATGATTTTTCTAAAAGATATTATAGGTAATATTACCTATAATATCTTTTAATGTTAATTTTTACTAACCTAATTGAGTACTTAGCTCTCTTTTCTTTCTATCTAATTCAGTTGGCTCAAGTACCATTCTTTCATTATTTAAAAGACCTGCTACCCCTACCTTATGAACTTCTTTTTCACCTTTGCAAACTTCACATTCACATGTATGATTGTAGTTTGTTGGCTCTGTATAAGTAGTTATAACACCTTCAAAGTTTCTAAGTATTACTTTATCGTAGCTTTGAGATATTACATAATTTGGCATAACTGGAGTTTTACCTCCACCACCTGGTGCATCTACAACAAATGTTGGTACACAGTATCCTGATGTATGTCCTCTTAATCCTTCTATTATTTCTATACCTTTAGATACTGGAGTTCTAAAGTGCTCTATTCCATTAGATAAATCACATTGATATATGTAATATGGTCTAACTCTTATTTTTACTAAATCATTAACTAATTTCTTCATTACGTGCATGCAATCGTTTACCCCACGTAGTAAAACACTTTGGTTTCCTAGAGGTATACCTGCATCTGCCATCTTCTTACAAGCTTCTATAGATTCTTTAGTTATTTCATTTGGATGATTAAAGTGAGTGTTTAACCATACTGGATGATATTTCTTAAGCATATTTACTAAATTATCAGTTATTCTTTGTGGCATAACTACTGGAGTTCTACTTCCTATTCTTATTATTTCAACATGTGGTATCTCTCTTAATTTGCTTATTATATACTCTAATCTCTCGTCACTCATTAAAAGTGCATCTCCACCTGATAATAATACATCTCTTATAACTGGAGTATTTCTTATATATTCTATAGCTTTATCTATTCTATCAACTGGTTGAGCTCCATCATTTTGTCCAGCAAATCTTCTTCTTGTACAGTGTCTACAATACATTGCACATTGGTCTGTTATTAAAAGTAATGCTCTATCTGGATATCTATGAGTAAGTCCTGGCACTGGTGAATCTCCATCTTCATGAAGTGGATCATCTAAATCAGCATCTGATACTTTAAGTTCACTTGCAACTGGTATAGCTTGCTTTCTTATTGGATCATTTGCATTAGTTGGATCTATTAATGATAAGTAGTATGGAGTTATACTCATTCTAAGAGTTTTAAGGCACTCCTTAACCCCTTCTTCTTCACTTTCTGTAAGTGGTATATATTTTTTTAATTCTTCAACTGTTGTTATTCTATTTTTTACTTGCCAAGTCCAATCATTCCATAATTCATTACTAACGTCTGTAAATATTTTTCTTTCCATAATCTCCACCCCTTATATTTTATACATATAATTTTTTGAATATATTTCTTATTGTTTCACTTTCTCTTAAAGCTGCTATTGTAACATCTGCATGACCTTTAGTGTATCCATTTCCTATTATCATATCTACATCTTTACCTACACCCTCAGCTCCAAGTGCTGCCTTTGTAAATGCTGTTGCCATTGAGAAGAAGTATACTACTCCACCGTCTCTAACAGGTAGTATTGTACTCATTTCTGTATTTTGAACATTTACACAGTTTATAGCTAAATCTACCTCTTTTCCTTCATTAACTTCTAATACATTCTTAAGTACTTCATTAGGATTTTGTGCATCTACAGCTATAACTTCATCTACAAGGTTATTTTCTTTTAAGAATGCTTTTTGTTTTTCATCTCTAACAAGTCCTATTACTCTACCATTTTTTCCAGCTTTCTTTTTAGCCTCATAACAGCAAAGCATTCCAGATTTACCAGCAGCTCCAAGTATTAAAACACTATCCCCTTCTTTAACTAACTTTTGTGTTTGAGCCGGAGCACCAGCAACATCAAGAGCAGCTAATGCTAGGTTTTCTTCCATATCTGTTGGTAATTTTGCATATATACCACTTTCAAATAATATAGCTTTTCCTTTTATTTCAACTCTATCTATATCTGCTTTTATGTCTATTATTTCATCTATTTTTAATGGAGTTAATGATAATGATACAAGCGTAGCTATCTTATCTCCTATTTGTAAATCTGTTTTTCCTACTAAATCAGATCCTATTTTTTCTATTGTCCCTATTAACATTCCACCAGAACCAGTAACTGGGTTTTGCATTTTCCCTTTTTCTTCTACTATTTCTAATATTCTTGACTTTATTTTTTCTACATCATGGTTACACTCTTCTTCTATTTGAGTAAAACTTGCTGAATCTATGTTTAAAGCTTGAACATCTATTAATATTTCATTATCATAAATATTCATATCATTGTTTATTTTTTTAGCTGGTTGTGGAAGTACATTTTCCCCTATAACTCTGTGTGTTCCGTATTTACATCCTTTCATGACTAATCCCCCTTATTATACTGTTTGTGCTTGCATATATACTAAATCATCAGATATTATTAAATCTGCATCTGTCATTTCTCTTAATTCTTCAATTGTTACATCTTCACTTATTTCTTTTACAACTAAACCTTCTTTTGTTACTTCCATAACAGCAAGTTCAGTTATTATCATATCAACTACACCTTTTGCAGTTAATGGAAGAGTACACTCTTTAAGTATCTTAGATTTACCTTTTACAGTGTGTAGCATTGCAACTATAACCTTTTTAGCTCCAACTACTAAATCCATAGCTCCACCCATACCTGGAACCATTTTTCCAGGTACTATCCAGTTAGCTAGATTTCCATGTTGATCTACTTCTAAAGCTCCTAGAACTGTTACATCCACATGTCCTCCTCTTATAAGACCAAAAGACATTGATGAATCAAAGAAAGCTCCTTCTTCATTTATAGTTACAAATTGACCACCTGCATTAGTTATATATGGATCTACTTCATGTTCATTAGCAACTCTACCCATACCAACCATTCCATTTTCTGATTGGAAAATTACATTTATGCCTTCTTCTATGTAGTTTGCAGTTAATGTTGGAAGTCCTATCCCTAAATTTACTAATTGATTATTTTCAAATTCTTTAGCCACTCTTTTAGCTATAATCTCTTTAGGATTCATTTATTTTGCCTCCTTTATTATGTAATCTACTACTACACCTGGAGTCATTATCATCTCTTTATCTAAACTTCCTGCTTCTACTACTTCTTCAGCCTCAACTATTACTAGGTCACTTGCCATAGCTATCATTGGGTTAAAGTTTTTAGTAGTTCCTTTATAAACTGTATTTCCAAATGTATCTACTAGGCTACCTTTTACAAGCGCTATATCTGCTCTTAATGGTAATTCTAATAAATATTCTTTGTCATTTACCGTTATTTTTTCTTTATTTTCTTCAACTAAAGTTCCAACTCCTGTTGGAGTTAATATTCCACCAAGACCAAATCCACCTGCTCTTACTCTTTCTATAAGAGTTCCTTGTGGAGATAATTCAACTTCTAGTTTACCTTCATTCATTAACCTTCCAGTTTCCGCATTTGTTCCTATATGAGATGCTATAACCTTTTTAACTTGATTATTTACTATCAGCCTTCCAATTCCCTTATCAACAAAAGAAGTATCATTTCCTATTATAGTTAAATTTTTAGCACCAGATTCTATAAGTGAATCTATAAGGATTTCCCCTGTTCCACAGCCTAAAAATCCACCTATCATGATAGTCATATCATCTTTAAAAAGATTCTTTAGTGTTTCTAAAGATACAACTTTACTCATTTTAGCTTCCCCCTAAATTGTTTAAGCTTCTTGTGTGCTTAATATATTTGCTTTCAAACCTAGTATTTCACGAGCTTCTTTAGGTGTTGCTACTTCTCTTCCAAGCTCTTTTACTATATTTGCAGCTTTTTTAACTAATTCTCCATTTGATGATGCTAGGACTCCTTTTTTCATATATACATTATCTTCAAATCCTACTCGAATATGTCCACCTAATAATATGCTTAAAGCCACCATATCAAATTGAGATCTTCCTATTCCACTTACTGTAAATGTAGCATTCTCAGGTATACTTTCTCTCATAAACATTAAATCTCTATAAGTAGCACTTATACCTCCATTAACTCCCATTACAAAGTTAAAGTGCATATTATCATTTATAAATCCTTTTTTGTTAAGTCTAAGAGCCATATCTATCATACCCTTATCAAATACTTCTATTTCTGGCTTAACATTTAATTCTATCATTTTCTTTCCGAACTCTTTTATAGTATTTTCAGTGTTCACAAAGATTTCATCTCCACCAAAGTTACAAGTTCCACAGTCTAGAGTTGCCATTTCTGGAGATAAATTTACTGGTTGAATTCTTTCTTCATTACTCATTCCAACTGCTCCTCCAGTTGAAGGTTGAACAATTGCATCAGGGCAAGCAACCTTTATAGCGTCTATACATTCTTTAAATCTATTTATATCTTGTGTTGGAGTTCCATCATCTTTTCTTACATGAAGATGTATTATACTTGCTCCAGCATCATAAGCAGACTTTGCTTCTCTTACTATTTCTTCAACAGTATATGGAACATTTGGATTATGTTCTTTTGTTACCTCTGCACCACATATAGCTGCAGTTATTATAACCTTTTGCATATTAAAGTCTCCCCCTAAGTAACTATAATCTTTGTTTATCTTTAGGCACTACACAAGTTCCACTAGCTTTACATACTACTATTGGATTTTCTAAAACTTCTGCTGCTGATTCATTTATATCAGTTCTTGGTACTATAACTTTTCTAGCTTCAAATACCATCTTTCTTGAGCTATTTCCTACATTAACTATTTCACCAACTGCTTCTATATAATCACCAGCATATACTGGAGCTAAAAACTCTACACTATCATATGCTTTAAATAATCCTTCATCACCATCATTTTGTATTAGTAATTCAGTAGCTACATCTCCAAATAATTGAAGCATTTTAGCACCATCTACTAAATTTCCACCATAATGAGCGTCATTACTTCCCATTCTTATTCTTATCATTGCTTTCATGTGAAAATCCCCCTTTATGTTTGTTTGTATATTTAATAACTGGGATAGGCCTTTTTACTAGACCTACACCAATTAGTAAATTTAAATTTATTATGCTAATTCTTGTATTAAATTTTTAATAACTTTATTAACATCTCCTACTATAGAAACATCTGCAACTTCAAATATAGGTGCTTCACTATTTTTATTTATAGCCACTATAAATTCAGATTCTTCCATTCCAGCTAAGTGTTGTATAGCTCCTGATATACCACAAGCAAGGTAAAGGTCTGGTCTTACAGTTTTACCAGTTTGTCCTACTTGACGAGATTTATCAACCCATCCTGCATCAACTACAGCACGAGAAGCACTTACTTCAGCCCCTAATATGTCTGCTAATTCATATAAAGCATCCATATTTTCTTTAGAACCTATTCCTCTTCCTGCTGATATAAGTATATTAGCATCTTCTATGTTAACCTTCTTTATAGTTTCTTTTACATATTCTAATACTTCTACATTTTTACCATTTTCACTAAAATCTACTGCAAAATTTTCAACATTTCCAGTTCTTGTAGCATCTTTTTTTAACTTTTTCATAACTCCTGGTCTTACAGTGCTCATTTGTGGTCTATGATTTGGACATATTATAGTCGCCATTATATTCCCACCAAATGCAGGTCTAGTCATTAAAAGGCCACTAGTTTCATCATCTATTTCAAGTGATGTACAGTCTGCTGTAAGCCCTGTTCCAATAGTTGCACTAACTCTTGGTGCTAAATCTCTACCTATTGTAGTTGCTCCTACTAAAACTATTTCTGGATCTTTTTTATTTATAACATCACAAAGTGCTTTAGTGTATGTATTAGTAACATATACATCTAAGTTTTCATCATCTACACAAATTACTTCATCTGCACCATATTGTATAAGCTCTTCACTTAAACTTTTAACATTATGTCCAAGAAGCACTGCACTTACTTTACTATTTAATTTATCTGCTAACTCTTTACCTCTTCCTATTAATTCCAAAGAAACATTTTGGATCTCACCGCTTCTTTGCTCAACAAAAACCATTACACTCATTATTTTTCCTCCTATAATCACTACTCTTTGAGAAATATTTCGTCAAATTGTTTAGTTTTTAAGCCTTAGCTTCAGTTATTATAAACTTTTCTTTAAGAGCATTTACTATTATTGATGCTCCTTCTTTTTCATCTACATCATAAAGTGTTCCTTTTGCTTTAACACCCTTAGTAAATGATTTTTTAACTTTTGTTGGAGAACCTTTTAGTCCTATCTCTTCTAAACAAACATCTATATCTTTTAAAGTCCAAGTTTCTATTTTTTCTTCTCTCATACAATCATATATTCTAGAAACTCTCATATATCTTGGAGTGTTCATCTCTTTTAAAGTAGTTATAAGAAGTGGCATTTTAGCCTTTATAACTTGATATCCATCTTCAAAAGCTCTATTTACTATTACATTCTCACCTTCTACTTCTAACTTTTCAACATAAGTTATAGATGGTATATCAAGATGATTTGCTATTTGAGGTCCAACTTGTGCTGTATCTCCATCTATTGCTTGTCTTCCTGCTATTATTAAATCATAGTCTAACTTCTTTATAGCTCCTGCTATAGTTTTTGAAGTAGCTAATGTATCAGCTCCTGCAAAAGCTCTATCTGTAAGAAGTATTGCTTTATCAGCACCCATTGCTATTGCTTCTTTTAATGCATTTTTAGCTTGTGGTGGTCCCATTGTTAACACTGTAACTGTTGCACCCATTTTTTCTTTTAAATTTACTGCTTCTTCTATACCTGCTTTATCATCAGGGTTTATAATACTTGGTACACCATCTCTTATTAATGTACCAGTTTTAGGATCTAATTTTACTTCTGTTGTATCTGGTACTTGCTTTACACAAACTAATATATTCATATTCTTTCCTCCTAAAAATTTGCTATTTAAGTAAGTCTGCACTTATAACCATTCTTTGTACTTCACTTGTTCCTTCGTATATTTCAGTTATTTTTGCATCTCTCATCATTCTTTCTATATCATATTCACGAGTGTATCCGTATCCTCCGTGAAGTTGAACTGCTTTAGTTGTAACTTCCATCGCTACTTCAGATGCATAAAGTTTTGCCATAGCAGCATCTACACTATATGGTTTACCTGCATCTTTTTTGCTTGCAGCCTTATATACTAAAAGTCTTGCAGCTTCTATTTTAGTTTTCATATTAGCAAGTTCAAATTGAGTATTTTGAAATGCCGATAAGCTTCTACCAAATTGCTTTCTTTCTTTTACATAATCAACTGTAACATCTAATGCACCTTGTGCAATTCCTAATGCCTGTGCAGCTATTCCTATACGACCACCATCTAGTGTCTTCATAGCTATTTTAAATCCTTGTCCAACTTTACCTAATAAGTTTTCTTTAGGTATTACACAGTTTTCAAATATAAGTTCACAAGTTGCAGAACCTCTTATACCAAGTTTTTTCTCTTTTTTACCTATTGTAAATCCTTCTGTTCCTTTTTCAACTATGAAAGCTGATATTCCACGAGTTCCTTTTGATTTATCAGTCATAGCCATAACTATATATATATCAGCAGGACCTGCATTAGTTATAAATATCTTAGTTCCATTTAATATATAATTATCTCCATCTAAAACTGCAGTAGTTTGTTGAGCTGATGCATCTGTACCTGCATTAGGTTCAGTTAAACCAAAAGCACCTAATTTTTCACCTTTTGCAAGTGGTACTAAAAACTTTTGCTTTTGTTCTTCTGTACCAAATTCATATATTGGATTAGCACCTAATGAAGTATGAGCAGATAATATTACCCCTGTAGTTCCACAAGCTTTTGAAAGTTCTTCAACAGCTAATGTGTATCCTAAATAATCTCCTCCTTCTCCACCATACTCTTTCGGAAAAGGTATTCCTAATATCCCGCATTCAGCCATCTTATCAACTGTCGCATATGGGAATTTTTCTTCTTCATCTATTTCATGAGCTATAGGAGCTACCTCATTTATTGTAAACTCTCTATACATTTGTTTTAATAATTCATATTTTTCCATAAATTTCTCCCCTCTTTTGAATACACTATATTAGCATTTTTTTATTATTAAACTAGTACCTTGTCCACCACCTATACAAAGTGTAGCAAGTCCTAAGTTAGCATCTTCTCTTTTTTGCATTTCATGTATTAAAGAAACTAATATTCTACATCCACTAGCTCCTACCGGATGACCAAGTGCTATTGCACCACCATTTACATTTACTTTTTCCATA